>CAZMDX010000113.1:0-18557 GCA_964564805.1 uncultured Pseudoalteromonas sp.
GATATTCCCATAATATTGATCACCGCTTGGACCCATCTAGAAACCGCAGTTGTATTGGTTAAATCAGGCGCTGCCGACTACTTAGCCAAGCCTTGGGATGATGACAAGCTTTTAGTCACAGTAAACAATTTACTTGAACTAAACGAATTACAAGATCAACAGCGCCAGCGTGCCAAATGTAAACAAACTCAACAATTACAGCTAGAACAAAAATATGACTTGTGCAATATGCAATTTCGTAGTGATGCCATGTTGCAGTTGCTGCAAATGGCCACACAAGTGGCCGCCGCCGATGTGCCCATATTGATCACTGGCCCTAATGGCTCAGGTAAAGAAAAAATAGCAGAAGTAATACAAGCCAACTCTAGTTGCAAAAACGGGGCATTTATTAAAGTGAATGTGGGTGCGCTGTCGCAAGACTTGCTTGAAGCAGAACTGTTTGGTGCCGAGGCAGGTAGTTACACTGGCGCCAACAAAACCCGTATAGGTCGTTTTGAGCGAGCCCACGGCGGTACATTGTTTTTAGATGAAATAGGCAACTTGTCAATGCAAGGACAAACCAAACTATTAAGGGTATTAGAGACGGGAGAATTTGAACGCATCGGTGGCAGTCAAAGTATTAAAGTGTCAGTACGCATCATTAGCGCCACCAATACAGATATCCCTCAAGCCATTATCAATGGAAGTTTTAGGGAAGATTTGTATTACAGGCTGAACGTTATTAATTTGAAATTGGCGCCATTAAACCAACGTAAAGAGGATATTTTTCCTTTGGTCGACACTTTATTAAAAGATCATAATCAACTCAGTTCCCGAAGTCGTGACTTGTTATTAGCTCATGATTGGCCGGGTAACATCAGGGAATTGCTTAACACCATAAAACGCGCCCAGCTTTTATGTAACGATGGGATAATAACCGAGCAACACTTGGGCATTGAAATAAAAAATGAGATAAAAGATAAGCTAAAAAAAGCACCCAAGCTTTCGCATAAAGAAGATGTCACCGAACAAGACGTGACTAGCGCAATTAAATCATCTGGCGGGGTCATTTCAGATGCCGCTAAAGCGCTAGGATTAAGCCGTTCTGCGTTATACAGACGGATGAAAAAATTTAATATTCAAGATGAATAAAGGCTTTTATTTATGCTGAGAAAAGCAACCAGTTTCAGAAAGAGCTTACTCATTAATGTGTTGATAATGATGGTTATCCAACTCATATTAGCGGGTTTTGTTTTTCAGTTAAATGCTCAACCCAATTTATGGTTATTAGCTATTTTATTAGGTGGCAACGTGATGATCATAGTGGCGATCATTAACGGATTGAATCCAATCAAAGCTGTTTTGCAGGCTTTAAATATTGGGGTTAGCTCCTTTAATGACAAAGACTTCAGCATCACAATAGACAATCAACAGTATTCTGAATTTAGTCTGATCATCGACACCTACAATAACTTGGCAAAAATCATGCGCGATGAACGTATGGCAATTTACCAAAGAGAACTATTACTCGACACAGTCATCCAGTCTACCCCCGTAGCGCTTGTTTTGACTAATAACCATGACCATATTGTCTACAGTAACCTTGCAGCAAAAACGCTGCTCAACCAGAAAAAAACCTTAGAGGGCATGACATTCGCAGATATTTATCAACACATGCCACAAGCACTAATGGAAGCAACGGCGAATAAACAAGACGGCTTGATCACAGAAAAGTTAAACGACGAGACCATTGTGTACCATCTGAATTATCAGTCTTTCACGTTGAACAAACAGCAACATCATCTGTATTTATATAAGAATCTCACAACGGATATGTCTCGAAAAGAAAGTGATATTTGGAAACAAGTTATCCGCTTAATTAGCCACGAATTAAACAACTCACTGGCGCCTATTAGTTCTTTGACCAACTCTGCTAAAAAGGTGGTTGCTTCAAATCAAAATCAGCATATGCTGCCCGAAATACTAGATACTATTTCTCGGCGCAGCGCGCACTTACATAAATTTATCGAACAATATGCGCATTTTGCGCGTCTACCCCAGCCAGATAAATCGGCGGTAGAGTTAAGACCTTTCATTCAAACCATCACACAACTATGTGCAATAGAAACCGTCACTCGATTTGAGGCCGACACACTATTTTGTGATGCGGTTCAAATCGAGCAAGTGTTAATAAATCTGTTCAAAAACGCCAAGGAATCCGGCTCTGCAATGAATAAAATCTTGCTGAGCATATATCAAACAACGACTCAGCTTACGTTTGAGGTAACCGACAAAGGCAGAGGCATGACAGAACAACAGCTATTACAAGGGTTATTGCCTTTTTACACCACAAAATCCACAGGAACAGGTGTAGGGCTGGCATTATGTAATGAGATAGTGATTGCCCACGGTGGTAAACTTAAACTCGAAAACCTCAAAGAAGGAGGGTTACGCGTATCGTTTACCCTGAAGCTGCAATAACTAATCGATCTTCACGGTAAACTTGGTGTCTTCATCTCTTAACAAGTACAGGGTAAAACATGCAGCTAACATCGGCCATGCAGCAAAAAATAGCAGGCTATTGAAGACATCATAATATTTAGCATAAGACGATAACGTTGAAGCGCCGTGTAATAAAAACACCAAACCGTAAGTAATTCGTTTTTTAATACCCGCTAAAAAAGCCAACACTAAGATCAGTTGCAAAGCGCCCAAAAAATAAACAATGTCTTCACTTACGCCTTCAATACCATAAAAGTATTGAAATATTTTACCCCTATGAGAAGGATTGACAAACTTGTCTACTGTCCAGACGAACATAACAATAAATACGCCAAGGCGTAACGAAAATAAAGACCATAGAAGTTTTGTTGAAATGGCAGCGATTCACTGTTTTGCATCGAATTTCCTTAGAATGAGTGGGTTAGGAGAGTAACACTCTCCTAACCCACTCATTGACCGTTGGCCAGTCCAGAAAACTACGCATTTCATTTAACTGAGTTGTTTCACCTTATCTTCCAAGGTCACTGTTTTAGCATCTACTCTGTCGATGATTTTAATAATGGTAGTTTGCACGGTCTCATCCTGACGAATGTCAGTTTCGCTATTGAACGTTTCCAGCATAGGCTCAGCATTTTCTTGCTCAATAAAGCCAACTTCTACTTTTGTTGCTAATACTTCAGTGGGGCCAAAATATTGAATACTGATCATTGGGTAACCATGGAATCCACGTTTTACCCGCTTATTTATACGTTTTTGCGACTTATCTAAGTTCATATTTGCTCCCATGAATCGATTTAGTTTTGATAATGATAACGGCTAAAGCAAGTAAGAAGTAAATTTTTAAGTTTGGTTTAGATAAAAATATTATTGCCTGTGACGTAGAGCGACCACTTAACGTATAATATCCACAATCACGTTTGTTTAAGATATTGCCATGACAGTTGAAACCTTTACACCCAATAGAACCACGACACTAGAAACGCCAGTCAAAATCCTTGAAGACACACCTTTACAAGTCGCCAGCGGTACACGTATTGGTTTTGTCAGCTTGGGGTGCCCAAAAAATTTAGTTGACTCAGAACGCATTTTAACTCAGTTACGTACTGAGGGTTATGACGTTGTCCCCACTTATAACGACTCAGATTTAGTGATTGTGAATACCTGTGGATTTATTGATTCGGCGGTACAAGAATCATTGGATACCATTGGTGAAGCCTTGGCCGAAAATGGCAAAGTGATCGTCACGGGTTGTTTGGGCATTAAAGAAGATGAAATACGTGAGATACATCCGAATGTGTTGGCCATTACTGGCCCACATGCTTATGAAGAAGTGGTTAATCAAGTACACCAACATTTACCTCCGCCTGAACATAATCCTTTTTTAAACTTAGTACCCGATATTGGTGTAAAACTCACACCTCGCCATTATGCTTATTTAAAAATATCCGAAGGCTGCAATCATAGATGCACATTTTGCATTATCCCTTCAATGCGCGGTGACTTAGTCAGTCGTCCAATCGGCAGCATTTTAGATGAAGCCAAAAGGCTTAAAAATGCTGGCGTAAAGGAATTATTGGTTATATCACAAGATACCAGCGCTTATGGCGTCGATGTAAAAAATAAAACTGATTTTTGGGATGGCATGCCAATCAAAACGGATATGAAATCACTCTGTGAAAAACTCGGTGAATTAGGTATTTGGGTGCGCTTGCATTATGTCTACCCCTACCCTTCAGTGGATAAAATTATGCCGCTGATGGCTGAAGGTAAAATTTTACCTTATTTGGATATTCCTTTTCAACATGCCAGTCCACGCATTTTAAAACTGATGAAACGGCCTGCCGCTGCCGAACGCACCATGGAGCGTATCAAAGCATGGCGTGAGGTATGCCCGAATATCGTTATTCGCTCGACCTTTATCGTGGGTTTCCCTGGTGAAACCGAAGAAGACTTTCAAATGTTGTTAGACTTCTTAGATGAGGCGCAACTTGACCGCGTAGGTTGTTTTAAATATTCAGATGTTGACGGCGCTAAAGCCAATGCTTTACCTGATCCGGTAAGCGAAGATCTCAAACAGCAACGTTATAATCGTTTCATGGAAAAACAATCGGACATTAGCACGGCTAAGTTACAAGCTAAAATTGGTTTAGAATATCAGGTTATTATCGATGAGGTGACACCAGAAGGCGCAGTCGGAAGATGTTATGCCGATGCACCTGAAATTGATGGCAACGTGCACTTAACCGACGAATTTGATGTAGAGCCAGGCGATATTATCTGGGCACAAATAATTCATAGCAACGAATACGATTTGTGGGCGGTAAAAGTGGATGACGATGAAGAAAGCGAAGAAGATCAAATTGTAGCTGCTAAATAAATATAAGAGGACATAGCTATGTCAACATCCGTTAACGACCTTGCCGAAGTCATTCAGATCGTGGTGGCACCTATCTTTATGTTGACTGGTATCGCAGGCTTTTTAAATGTTATGTCGGGGCGTTTAGGGCGGATTGTTGACCGGGCACGTATTATGGAACGCCGCGTTTATACTATTAAAAACCCCGATTTTTTAGAACAATCAGAAAACGAATTAAAAAACTTATGGCGCAGAATAAAACTGATTAATCGCTCAATTGGTTTGTGTACCGCCTCTGCTTTGTTTGTATGCGCAGTCGTGGTGTTTTTATTTTTGGGTGACTTACTGCTGTTTGATTTAAGCAAATTAATAGTGACATTGTTTGTCATTGCGCTGTTTTTGTTGATTTTTGCTCTGCTCACTTTTTTAAAAGAAGTGCAACTAGCGACTAAAACTTTACAGATGGGTAAAGAGAAAATATTCGATGAGTGACCCTATACCCATTGCATTTCACGTAGCAAGAATAATCCTACCGTTGAGCTAACGATCGACATAAGGGTACTACCAGCGATAATTGCCGCTGTTAAATGATAATCACCGCCAATGCTTCTAACCATTGGATACGCAGCCGCAGCCGTGGGTGCGGCGGTCATCATAAAGAGTACCCCAAGCTCCACGTCTCTTAGCCCAGAATAGAACCCCAAAGCCGTGGCTACAACGGGGATGAAAACGATCTTACTGCTTATCGCCCAATACAAAATGCTTGATGAACGAAACTCATGTAAACGAATAGTGGCGCCAACACATAATAAGGCCAAGGGTAGGGTCATACGGGCGAGATAGTTACCCGTGTCTAACACCAGTTTAGGGACTTGAATAGGCAACAAGGCCACTATGATCGCCAGCGAAATAGCAATCGCCAAAGGGTTAGTAAACACGCTGCGTGCTACCTCTTTAACGCTGGGTGTTTTTTCTTGATGGTAATATAAGGTCAAGATGGACAAGATGTTTAACGGTACCACTAACACAGCTAAATACATCGAAGCGATAGCCAAAGCTGAATTTCCAAAGGCATTAACTGATAAGGCTAAACCTATAATAGCCATATTTCCTCGACAGGCGCCCTGCACAAATGCCCCTCGAGTATGTTTATTAACGATACCGTACGCCACAAAATGGAAAATAATAAAAGCACACGTCATCACACAACCTGCAAAAACGATCAATAAAGTAGGGAAATGATCAGTTAGATTTGTGGTCGCGATATTCACAAACAATAAACAAGGTAACGTGAGATTAAATACTAATTCTGAGCCTGTTTTAGCGAACTCGTCAGTTATCCAGCCTTTTCGTTTTAAAAAAATACCCAGGCCAATGATCAGACTAATAGGTAATGTGACGTCCAAAGCATAGGTTAAAGAGTCAAACATAAAGTTTACTCCATTGGTCAATAGATAAAAGCAGACTAGTCATCTTTATATTGCTTGTTTTGACTACCTTCAATACTGAACTGATAGTAAATATCAATGGCATTACTGACCCCACTTACCGCTTCAATATATAATTTTGGAATTAGCTCATAGCGGATCGCGATCTCTGGAATGGGATCAAATACCCCTACGCCATAACGTAATTGTACGCCAGGAGCAATCGTACCAGTTAACGATAACTGGGTATCTGCACCTTGCCCTGAGGTATCTAAGTTCACATCTTCAAACCCCAATGTATTACCTACTTTGCTAATCAGGTTTTCACTTTGCCCCAAACCCAACGACAATAAAGCATTGGTTAAAATAATGTTTTCGCTATTTCCGCTAGAGTCGCCGATGCCCCGTCCAGTTAACATGTAAGACAAAATTTGTTGTTGTTCCATCTCGGGTTCAGAAAACACACTAATAGTAGGGTTTTGCGCCGCTCCTTCTACTCTTAGTCCAGCAATGACACTGTTGGAAGTCAGGTTTGGGTCTCGTACCGCTTCGATATTCAAAAAAGGGCGATCTAAAGTACTATTAAACAGAATATCACCTTCACGAATAATCAGATTTTGTCCATAAGCTCGATAACGACCATTAACCAGTTGCATTATGCCACTTCCAAATATTTCACTTTTATTGTTTTGTAATCGAAGTTCACCTTGCAAATCGGTTGTTAAGCCAAAAGAGTTTAACTTTACAGCGTTATTGCGTAACGTATCGACTTTTAACAATATATCGAGTGTTAGTCTTTGTTGGGATGCATCTAATTCGGCTTGTCTTTCTACTAGAATCACGTCTTTTGATGGCGATATTGTGCCTCTAGGTAATTCACGCACTTTAATCCGGGCATATGGGATCGATATTTCGCCATTTATCTCTAGGTTATTGGGTTCAAACATCAGATTGATATTGGGACTGACCTTAGCATTGATCATGCTTTGATAATCAAATTCTAATTCTTCTCCTTCTATATGCAAATTACCTTTAAACGTTGGCAACCAAGCAATCACACCATTCATTTTACCTAGGCCTTTACCAAGCATATAACTACCTTCAAACTCAGCTTTTTGACCTTTTAAAATAATGTTTTGCTCAATGGCACTCAATGCCACAGGCAATGTTTCGTTTTTCAGTGCACCGTTAACGAGCGTCAATTCGCCATTTAATGAAGGTTTACCTAGAGTGCCATCAATATGTGTTTGACCATTAATAATCCCTTGGAGAACATCTAATTGTGGAACTAACGCTTTAAACGCAGCGAGATCGAAACGCTCAATCAGTAACTCACCTTGTATGGGTCTGTTGAGTGGGTCAGCGTACGCACCTGACTTTCCTTCAACATTAGCACGTAAAGTTCCAATTTTTTTGCCTGATAAATTTATGTTAGCTAGTATGTTTTTTGAAGTGATTTTGGCTTTAATTGACGTTTCGTCTAATGTAAGTTGAAGTTTGTTCTTTTCATTCAATACCCAGTCCCCTGGACTTAAATGGGCACTTAAACTGGCATTGGGTAACTGTCCAATATCCCAGTCACCCGACATATCTAAACTTAAGCGACTAGTGGTTTTAATTAAAGGTATCTCTGGCACCAACCGTTGAACGACTGAAAGAATATCAAACTCCTTAAGAGATACATCCCAAACCGCTGAGTTTTTATTAAATTCAGCTTTTTGAATACATAATTCACTTTTGGTGTGGCGCCAACAATGAGGAGCAACAAAGTATTGTCGTTTGGTCCAATCGGCCTCAATTTTAAAAGGTTCGAGTAAGGTTAAATTTGCATAAGATGATTCAATGTCACCAGATAACCAGCGTCCATGCCATGACGTTTGATTAAGCTGTCCTTGGATGCTCAAATTAATGCTGGTACTTTGTCCACTGGTTGTTAAATCTAGCTGGTGAGCGCTGGCATCGCCTATTAATACTATTTTTGCGCTATCAACTTGGTTATTAGTTCCTTGAATACCTGTAAGCTCTAAATTCAACGCAACCGGTTTTTGCTCGTTCCACTTGATACTACCTTCACCTAAGGCTTGTTCAACAAATACTCCTGAAACCAACAATTTATTGCCTAACAGCTCATAATTTAACTCTGGCTGCTCAATACTACCGCTTAGATTTCCAGCTAAACTGATAGTGCCACCGAGTTGTGGGAGCGAATTAGAGAGGTCTTCAGCATCGAGCATAAACTCAATATCAAGTTCTCGTTGTTTAGACACGCCGCCGTCTAGTAATAAGATGTTGTTTGCGTTTTTTAACGACAATGCGCGCAACTGCAAACCATTTTTTTGATGAAAATCAACACTTCCTGATGCATTTAAGGGATAACCTTGCCAAAGTCCATTTATGTCTATTTTCTTTAATTTAGCTTTCCAAATACCCTGGCTATTATTGGCTTGAGTCAATACCTCTCCATTGATATCTGCCACCAAGTCTGGCCATAAAACACTGGGATTAATGTGTCTAATAGTAGAACTGCCTTGCCAATCGATATGCTCAGAAAAAGACAACTTACCTTTACTCGTCATTTTTCCACCTAAGGTTTCTAACAACAGCTCACTCAGTTCAAAGCTTTTATTTAGTGCAGTTGATGCGGCGATAGCACTGAGGTTAACTTTCATATCTGGGACACGGGTTCCAGATACCATCGTATTGATAGTCATTTTTAATGCGGTTAAATCACCATTGATGTCAATTACACCCGACTCAGATTTTAGCTCCGGCTCTGCCAGGGGCCATTCCAAATAACTCCAACCTAACTTCATTTTGACAGGCAAGGTTGCTTTAGAAGCTTGAGCTGTTATCTCCATTAATAGCTTCAAAGGCTTGGGTTGAGCATCTGCAGTTCGTATTTGAGTAGATAAAATTGTCTCAACAAGTTCAACTTGTGTAGATATCGACTGCGTATTACCTGAAGACCGAAGTGTTAACTTTAATGGGGTCTGCTCGACCCAATTAACATTGGCGTCTACAGATAATACATGCTCAAAATTACCATTTAACTGCATGTTACCTTTAGCTAATAATCTGCCTTGTTCATGCTCTACAAGCAATTTATCTAGTTGCACTTTCTTCTTACTGCCCTTGGCTTTTAGGCTAATATTCTTAAGTTTTATTTCTTGTTGCCCTGCGAATTGCAAGCTAGCAGTAGACATATTGAATGCCAGCACATCAAAATGTATAGGTAATACGATAGGTAACGGCGTAACAGGCTGATACTGCCATTTAGTCCAATCAAAGGACTCAGCCTGAGTCACTCCTTTTGGTGGTTCTGCAGCAAAAGTTGTTAGATTAAATCCATCTAATTGCATTTTTTCTACACGAAGACTTTGATAAAAGTCTAATTGACTCGTTAGCTTCTGCCAAGATATGCGTGCCACATCTTTGACCTCTAGAGAAAATGTATTGAGGTTAATATTTTTGATATAAACAGGAAAAGGTAACGTAATGGCTGATAAATTTGGCTCGGTGTTTGGTGGTGCACTTGATGGTTGTATTTGAACAACCATCTTATCTGTACCCACTGAATCAAGACACACAGCAAGCCTCCATAAACAAGACAACCTAATGGATAAACGCAAATTGTCAATATTGACATTGACACTTGGTTGTTTCCATATCACGGAAGACAAGAGCAAATCCGACGATACACCGCCACTACGATAGTCAATAGTCAACTCATCAAACAAACTACTCGCCGTATTAATGACTATTTTAGACCCCCAAGGGGTGAGTACAAATCCTATCAAAAAGCATATAACAATCGTTATCACCAAAGAAGATTTGAGTATGCCAGTGATGATTTTACGGTTTAAATGTAAGTTTGACTTGTTTTGTTGTTTTTCAGCAGTTTTTTGTTCATTTGATAAAGAGCTCACAAAGAAGGTCCCATGGAAATATGAAAATAACGTGTTTCACCAAAATCACTCTTACCTTTTGCCAGATAAAAACGAACAGGGCCAATTGGCGAGTACCATATGGCTCCAAACCCAATGCCGATAGCAGGATCTTTAAACAACTCTTGTGTGGCATTACCTGCATCCATAAAAACAGCTGCACGCCAATTATCGGCAACACGATAAGAATACTCAACACTGGCTACCGCTAAGTATTGTCCGCCTGTAAGCAGCTCATTACCTTCAGCGTCGAGTTCAAATGGCGATAAGGTTTTGTAATTAAAACCCCGTATACTTTGGTCACCACCAGTGAAAAAGCGTGAGCTTGAGGGTACTTGATCAAAATCGTTAGTAATTATACCGCCAATCTCTGCCCGCCATGAAAAACGATGCTGAGCGTAACTTCTCACCCACTTTGATGCGGCGATTATTCGAAACATATTGATATCTGACAACAAAGATTCTGACGTAAATTCACTAGTAATAGTTTGTTTGTCACCCCAGCTGATATCTAAGCCTCCTTTGCTTCGTAGTCGACTAAAAATAAAACCGGGTGTCAGCAAGCGAGTTGTTTGTTCTAGCTCTAATCCCTGAGTAAACGTTTCTTGCTCCAGCCTTAGAAAAGCTGAACGTTGCCAGTCTGAATCCTTGACAGTCCAATGCCTAGTCGCAGATATCGACCACCTATCACTATTGGTATCATTATCATCTTGTGCTTGATACCCAATCTGATAGCTCAAGTAGTTTTGAATAGCATCTTCAAAAGGTACTTTATAATCAACAGATACATATTTTTCAGCAGAAGACACATAAATTTCGGCTCCAATAGAATGACCACTTTTATTGACCCATGGACGTTTCCACTTGTTGGTAAAACGTGGGCCTTCATCAGATGAAACTCCTATGCCTAGATCAAAATTATCTCTTGGCTTGTGAATAAGGATTATTTCAATAGGTACAACTGCATCAACTGCTTGCGCTACCAAGGGCCTGACGATCACATGACGAAAATATTGTGTTTGTTTAAGCCTTTGATTAAGTAACCCCAGTTGGCTTGCCAAATACAAATCGCCGACTTTAAATGGGGCTAAACTTTTTGTTAAGGTTTGCGACCGAATATCGTTACCAAAGCGCAAATCCCCGAATTTGTAACGCAAACCACTTTGAATATGAATAGTAATGTCGGCAACATTTAATGATTCAAATACCTTAATATTGCTTTTTTCAAATTCAAAATCGAAGTAACCGCGTGATAAAGCTAAAACTTTAAGCTCACTTTTAGCTTTTTCATAGTGTGAGTGTTCTAGAGGTTTACCCTGTTTAAGCCTGAAAGAACGGAGAAGTGTTTGAAGTTCTGTGTCTTGTGCGCCCTGTCCTTGGATTTTAATAGACAGTTGCCTAACAAGTGTTATGGGTCCTAATTCAATCTGTAAAATCCAATTTTTATTTTTTGCTACACGGCTGGATTTTATACTAGGAGCGGTAACCACAGTGGTTGCTTGGTAATAACCGAACACTTGTGTTGCCGCATCCACTTTTGACTGTAAACTTTCTTGATAGTGCCCAAATTGATAGCTAGCAGTAGGCATATCTAAGGTTTGAATATGCGCTGTAACATTATTTAACACACGTTCATTTTCAATCCCTTTAATATCCACTTCTGTAGCGTGCACCTTCGACGAAGATAATATACATAGAGGTAGAGATAATAAAAACAGAGCTCTAAAAAAAAGAGAACGTGAAAAAAAAAACATTAAAAAAGAAATATAAAAAGACAAAACTTCTCGCTTCCGACACATGGGTGAAATCTGAAAGATCAACAACACTAACATTACAAATTAATTAATAAACTATTCTACAATAGGCCCAGACAAGTGTATTGCAGAAAATATGTATTTACGCTTGGTCAGCCAGTGATGTTGCATTACTCTAATACAATGTTTTTAATTGAAATTAAGCACACATGTCTAACCCAATAACTTCCCTTCCCTCAGATAGACCCGTATGTATCGTCACCGGTGGCAGCCATGGCATAGGTGATGCTGTATGCGAAAAGTTTTGTGCTCAAGGCTACGCGGTCATAAATCTCGATATTAAAGGTAATTTAACACAATCAAAATCAATAGAATGGCTTGAATGTGATGTGTCGGTTTCTTGTGAGGTAAAACAAGTAATTCAACAAACCATCCTAAAGTATGGCAGGGTTGATTGCCTTGTTTCAAACGCAGGAATCCATTTCTCTGCAACCATAGAAGACACCAGCGAAGAAGATTTTGAGCGGATATTTGGCCTAAATGTAAAAGGCGCGATTACTGCCACTAAAGCAGTATTGCCACAGATGAAATCACAACAAAGCGGAGTGATATTGTACATAGCATCTGACCAAGCGCTTATTGCTAAACAAAATTCGTTTGCTTACAACATGAGCAAAGCTGCACTAGCTTCAATGGCTAAAACGACTGCCTTGGATTATGCTAAATATCAAATAAGATCCAATGCTATCTGCCCCGGAACTATAGAAACTCCTCTGTATCACAATGCTATTAATCGTTATGTTGCCGAATCTGGTGCTGACATTGATCAAGTGCATGCTGAAGAAGCCGCCCTTCAACCCATCGGACGTCTTGGCCAAGCTAGCGAGGTTGCGGCTTTAACCTATTTTTTAGCCTCTGACGACGCTCGATTTATTACCGGTAGCTTACAGGTGATCGACGGCGGTTACACTGCGCAATAGCAATCACAATACTATGCCTGATCAACACAACAAAATTATCGATCCACATTTGCATTTATTTAATCTGCAAAAAGGCGATTACGCTTGGTTGAAACCACAGAACCCACCTTTTTGGCCAGATAAACATCTGATAAACAAGAGTTTTATCGAAGCAGATTTACGGCTTGCGCAGCCTAATCAACTATCTGGATTTGTACACATTGAAGCAGGGTTTGATAATCAGCAGCCGTGGCGAGAAATAGACTGGCTAGAGCAACACTGCACCCTCCCTTTTAAAAGTGTGGCTTTTGCTGATATCACTGCCACCAATTTTCGTGTCCATATTGACCAACTAAAACAGTATAAATCATTAGCAGGTATCCGACATATTCTGGATGAGCAGGCTGAACATATACTTAGTTCAACATTAGCACATCAACACTTTGCCTTGTTATCAGACTATGAATTAAACTTTGATGCCCAGTTTTCACTGACCGATAGTCAGGCTATTCAACAAGTAGTCGCAATGGCTAACTATCACAAAACTTTGCGGATCATCATTAATCATGGAGGATGGCCACCAGCAACCAACAATTTAAATAAGCAGAATATTTGGAAACAGAATCTACAAAAACTCTCCAAATGTGAAAATATTGCAATAAAGTTATCAGGATGGGAAATGTTGAACAGAACATGGCAACCCCAGCAAGTAGCCACGTTAATACATCACAGTATAGCTACACTAGGTGATAATAGAGTAATGTTAGCCAGTAACTTCCCGCTATGTTTATTCTCAATGTCTTACACAAACATTTGGAACACATACGCCACAATGCCTGGAATAAGCGCCCAGTCTTTTGAAAAAATCACCTATAGCAATGCTGCAAATTGGTATCGGATCAATACATAATCGACACCCTATTTAGCGAATAATTAGACATTTTAGTGGGAGTTAAATTATCGCTTTATATTTATTTTCTACACATTGTGTGCGAGGCATTGTGTGTATAAACGTGAATGTGCATTTGTTTTTTATGAACGACACAACAAACTTCTGCTGATAATTGAACACTTAGCATGAAAAATAGACATTGTCTGTGAGCTGTAAACACAACGGGTGTAATCAGGCGCTAGTCATATATGTAAAACTCAGTGATAATCGTCCAACCAGATTGACTAGAGTACCTTCTTTGAATTATTTAAATCTTTGTGACAATTCTTCTACTTACATACGCAGCTCTTTTAAAGCTGGTGTGGTGACTATCATGATGAACAAGCCAAAGAAGTTAAATGGCTGGACAACTGACATGATGGATGCCATTGCGATGGCGTTTAAAAATGCCGCTAAAGATGAACAAACTAAAGCAGTCATTTTCACAGGAGCAGGAGAATATTATTCAGCAGGGGTGAATCTAGGCGGCACTTTAAAACTCATGACACCTAAAAAGCTACACAGGTTGATTGTTGAGCATAATGAGAAGTTGTTTGATCGGTTTTTGACATTCCCCAAACCACTGTTAGTAGCAATTAATGGTCCAGCTATTGGTGCCAGTGTGACGTCAGCCACGTTGTGCGATGCGATTATTGCTGCAAGTACATCTACGTATTCAACGCCTTTTGCTGCTCTGGGCATCACTCCAGAAGGATGTTCTAGTGTCCAGTTTGCAAGGCTGATGGGAGAAAAAAATGCACAGCGTATGTTAGGACATGAAGGCTGGAGGCCAAATGCAGATGAGGCCCTCGCTGCTGGTTTGGTGCAATGGGTGGTGCCAAAAGATCAGCTACAAGCGAAAGCCCAAGAAGTAGCCGAAAAATGGGTTTTCGATGGTCGTAGCCGCATATTTTTAGGTGGCAGTGAGTTATCAGAGTTAAAACTGGTTAATGCCCGCGAGTCAATCGAACTTGCTAACCGATTTTTAGGTGCAGCTTTTTTAAGAGGGCAATACAGCTTCCTTTGGAAAAAGAAGAAACGCACAGCGTCTATGTTATTTTTATTGCTTTGGTTGCTTCGTCCGCTGTGGAAGCATTTTTTATGATTGAGATAATATCATGGTTCTCAGATTCGCTATTTTCTTCAGTTGGTTTTCCTGAAGTCATTTTAAGTCCGGTTCTAACGTTATAGTTCATTCTTTTAGCAATTATTCTCAATATTAAAAATAAAACTCGCTGTTAATAATTAAAAAAATAACATCACTTTTTTGCCTGACCTCTAATAGTTTATAAAATATAAACAGAGATAAATGGGATTTCAACGAACCTGCGTCCGCAGGTTCGGCGGAATATTTATCTTAAGCTGTTAAGTAAAAACTCAATTTCTTAGATGTATCGCTGTTACTATAGTTCTTTCAAAAGCAGCCCAGTTATTTAAAGCGAACAATATATGTCTAAGCAAAAAACTGGAGCAAGCAGTTATGATCAAGTTTTCGCCCAGCAGCAAGAATACATAGCCAAACGTGCAACCGGTTATCGTGAACAAGCGATTAAGATATACCCTTGGATCTGTGGTCGTTGTAGGCGTGAATTTACCCGTAAAAATCTTTCAGAGTTAACGGTACATCATGTCGATCATAACCATGGCAACAATCCCAGCGATGGCAGCAACTGGGAGCTATTATGTTTGTATTGTCATGATGAAGAGCATACTAAGTTTGAAAGTTTTGTTCGCTATGGTAGTACCCAAGATGATGAAATCAAAACGAGTACTTACAACCCATTTGCAGACTTAAAAGACCGAATGAAACAAAAAGAGTAAGTGACTGAAGGCCAACTCACCATGGATACTACACTGATTTTATGGATCAGAGTGTTTAGATTAAGGGGTCGATTTTACTGTACTGAAGGTCTTTTATGTGTGGCAGAAAAAGTAAATTAAGTCATTTTTTACTGGTGTGGCAGTTGTCTTATTTCCGTATTTTATTGATGATTAATTTGCTCTGGTGTTTACCAGATTTTGGATTTAATTAGTAAGTGCATAACTTAAATAGGTAGAAAAAAGGACAGTTGCCAATTAATGCAATCATACATGTTTTTATAAAACAGCTTTTGTAGCCATTACACATAACTGCCTAGCCACGCTCAGCCCCAAATTGTTAATTAAATTTCAAACTGTCAACCTATTAACGCTGTAAAATACAACGTAATTTTAAACGAATATTATCTGCTAGACTTGTCCAAACTTTTATAATCTATTCATAAAATGTATTTGGTTGAAGCTCGGTGTATTAAAACTAAAATTACACGACCTACTCCGCTATCATTAGCACTACAGTCCAATACTCAACAACAGTTATATTTCTTTCAATACGAATTTGCAAAAGCTGGTAGTATGCGCCCGAAAACAACTTAGTATCGAACAGTGAATTCTCGATATGAGTAATGGTTTAATCCATCTTAACTTTTACAGGTAATAAAATGTCAGAACAACCAAGCAGAAACAGACGTCTTCAGAAAAAAATGTATTTGGGTGATTGGGCTATTTTGGGCTTCGAATTTAACTTTAAGTTAACCGAAGCATCAGAAGCAGAATACGAGATTTTTTTTAACAGCCTTGAAGAATTAGTTAATAACAAAGATCTTTATATCAGTCTACATAATGATAGCGAGTCTTTTGAAGGTTCAGTCACATCTGCAGATCGTTATGGCAACGCTACAGAAGAAGATAGAGCCTCTATTGAAGCGCTTCTCAACAGTAATACCATTGTCAATGAAGTCAAAGTGGGTGCCTTAGTCGATGCCTTTTACGAAATGTAATGATTGCATCATAGGTTTCATATTTCTAATATTCGGAAGTAGATAAACCTAGTAAATGGACACCCGTGGCGCACCTATTTACCCATTTTAGAGTGAATAGATGTGCTTCTTTGTAGAGCCTCATCAACCTGTTTTTTGGCGTCACCTTGAACCCATTAAATTTTCAAAAATCAATGTAACCTGTTCCTACCATTGCCAAAAAGCGTAATGTTTTAATAACTCTTTAATGCCCTGAACTTATTTTTAATCTAGCTTATTTGCACCATATAAAAGTGTTTATATCCCTCAGCCATTGCACGAGCGCAGTCAGATGGTGTATTGGTATCATTATCGCAAGGGCCATTCATCACTTCTGGCATATTAGTTTCTATCCATTGTTTGGCCTCGAAATAAGTAGGCTGATCGTTAGAACAGGTATCAATCGACATGATGTGGCTATTCTCAAAAGTTAAATGAAAAGTGTCAGTCACATTAAAACCGGTTTGCAGTGCCTGCAGTGGATCGTTGTGAACATTAATAGAATACAGGATGACTGATGAGGAATCGAGTCGACAGGGTTGGCGTTGAAGCACTTGATAGTTTCTACCTTCAGCCCATCTTTGTTATCGGCGAATATTATCTGAGGTGGCGCTGGCTTTATTTAAATAAGGGATTAATTCACCAGCACCGATGCATTGGGCAGATTATGTTAAACAACATTGTGTGAATGCCAATAAAGTGTGTTTTAGTCCTCTCATAATTGATGACAGGACAGCCTAAACATCTACAAACTATGATGCCGAGTTGATTTAATCAGCCGCTTTATTATGCGCCATATGATTTTCAACCATTAACTTCTTTAAATTTGGTAACGCGGCAATAGTTGCGTTACGTATTTGACCGGCGTCATGTCTTACATCTTCACTGACATCAGCCATTACACTCTTTATTCGCTGAGCAGGATCAAGTCGAGCGGTATTCAAGAAATTCATAATGGCTGGATTCTTCGACCAAAGCATACGATTCATCACATTGCCCAACATCGCCTGCGGATAATCTGCGGGTGTATCTGTCATTTGTATTGGCATCGCAAGGGCGTTCTTTTCTTCATTGGTGTCAAATGTTGCCTCAATGAATCCAGCAATTGCTGCGCTAAGTGATACTAAAGGTACCTGCAAAATTGCTGGTACGATACGGTCACCTTGCCATATTGGTGATACAGCAGATCGCTTCGCTGCTGATGCGGTGCAATCAATAAACAACGAATCTACTGGGACTTCGGCATCGCCATCTGCCCCATGTAAAACACCAGGTTCAATTAAGTTAACACGTCCAACTTTAATCACATGTTCGATTTGTCGAAGTAAATCAACTTCGCCCTGAGAGATCGTCGGAAAATGAAACTTGCTTGGCAGACTGCTCTGGTCTAGTCGGAACATATGACCATGTTTTTCTAAATGTAGAAAGATTTCGTCACCGTTCGTTGCCGTTGCGCCAATGCGCATTTGTTCTAACTGCCAACCAATACTGTTCTTGGCAAATTTTGAGCCTGGCTGAGTAGAAGCACGGTTTATCAACCACGTTTCACGAGGGCGAACCCAGCTTATACTTGATGCTTCGACACCCATGTTCATAAGCCAAACACCGACATCCATGGCAGTCTTTCCTCCGCCCATTATAACGTAATGCCCTGGTACCTTGGCATCGGTTAGCCATGCCTCGGGAAGATTGCCTGGGGTAGTCAAACGTACACCATCAGTGATCTCAAACTTGCGTTTGTGAGTGGCAGGAACTGACGCAGTCCAGGTACTGCCATCGACCAATTTCCGTCGAACATTTACACGGGTTATTTTACCAGAAATACTTGATACAAAGGTGTGTTCGCCATTAGCTCCTTTTTGATACTT
>CAZMDX010000114.1:0-8789 GCA_964564805.1 uncultured Pseudoalteromonas sp.
AAAACGTTTAAAGCTAATGGCGTAGACGAAATCATTTGTGTTTCTGTTAACGATACATTCGTAATGAACGCATGGGCAGAACATCAAGAATCAGATAACGTGACGCTTATTCCAGATGGAAACGGTGACTTTACTGATGGCATGGGCTTGTTAGTTGACAAGTCTGCAATTGGTTTTGGCAAACGCAGCTGGCGTTATTCTATGCTGGTTAAAGATGGTGTTGTAGACAAAATGTTTATTGAGCCAGATTTACCAGGCGACCCTTTTGAAGTATCAGACGCTGATACTATGCTTGCTTATGTTGCACCAGCTGCAAAAGCTTCAGTGGCGACAGTAGTATTAACTAAGTCAGGCTGCCCTTTTTGTACTAAAGCAAAAGCATTACTTGATGCAAAAGGTTTTGAGTACGAAGAATTAGTTATGGGTAAAGAAGTTTCTTTTACCGCTTTAAAAGCGCTTTCTGGAAATGAATCATGGCCACAAGTATTTATTGGCGGCAAGCTAATCGGTGGTTCTGACGATTTAGACGCTTATTTCGCATAACGTTTGCTTAAATAAAAATGGTGCTTTTAAGCGCCATTTTTTGTGTCTATTAATTAGTAAATTGCTAGACAACTAGATATGATTGTGGGCTATAAAATAATAGAAGTCTTGTCTTAATGAAGTTACTTTTAACACTGCTTATATTTGTGGCTAGTACATGCTCTTTTACCGTATCGTCTGAGCCTATTGAACCTGAATTCGATAGATTTGACGCTATTTACAAGAAACAACTTGGAACTACTCGTGGCTGTCAAACACCTGAAAGAAATGTGTTCAGGGTCTGTTCTAATAGTTTGAAAAATGATGGTAATGCACCTTATATTTTACATCATGATAAAGTCACTGAAAAAGTAGTAGTACTGTTCCATGGACTCAGTGATTCACCCTTTTTCTTTCGTTCTATCGCGCAATCCATCTACCAGCAAGGTAATAATGTGATTGTGGCACTAATGCCTGGTCATGGTAAAAAACAAGCTGATCAAGACATGCAAGACACTGAACTGGCGGATCGCTGGCGAGCACATGTATCAGAAGTTATTGAGTATTCATCAAGTTTAGGTGTTCAGCGTTATGTAGGAGGTTTTTCAACAGGTGGTGCACTAGCCACTGAGTATATTTTACAAAATCCAAAATCGGTCAAAGGGTTGATGTTATTTTCTGGTGCGCTGGCCTTAGGTTCAAGTGTAGAGACGATGGCCAATATTTGGGGGATCCAGTGGTTGGCTAAAATGTTAGATGGTGAATATGAAACGCAAGGACGTAATCCTTACAAATATCCAAGTGTTGCACGTTTTTCAGCATTTGAATTAACCGAAATTATTTTTTCAATTCGACATTTAATTGAACAAGGCGCTTTACTTAACCTACCCATTTTTGTCGCCCACTCATTAGCTGATACAACAATACCTATAATAGGTGTTAAAAATTTAATGGCTGCGAATAAAGGGCCCAATACTTTCTTTGAAATGTCCTTAGATGCTGATGTCTGTCATGCTGATGTAGTGATAAACGAAAAGCAGTTATCTGATATGCAATATGATGTCTCAATGATGGATGAAATAATGCCTTGTGATGTGCCCAAAGCCAATCCTAAACATGCAGAAATGATAGATTCCTTGAGCCAGTTTTTGATGGCCTATTAGGACTAGCTATCATGAATGTTCGAATGGTTTTATTCAGCAGCATCAATGTTGAACCACGATACTTCCGAAAACAAAAATATATTAAGGTAGGGTGAAATTGCTAGAATGTTTAAACCTTATCAATTTAGATGTACTCATATATTGAGTTTAAGGCAATCCATATACTAGAAAGTGCATTTTTTTATTCATGAACAATGTGTATTATTTTTTGACTACTGATGGCATTGGTTGTTTTCAGTTAGCTCATTAAGTTGAAAAATAGTTGAGTATGATAATCACTGTTAAAAACTGGAACACTCTAAATAAACTACTCATACTAAGGTGGCTAAATTATGCCAAATGAATATTCGCTCTATGGTGCTCCCATGTCGTTGTATACAGGTAAGGCTAGAGCCTATTTAATATTTAAAAATTTGCCGTATAACGAAGTGTTTTCTTCACTTAAGGTTTACAAAAGCATCATTATACCCAACACAGGCGTACGTTTTGTGCCTGTGCTTAAAACACCTGAAGATGAGTATTTACAAGACACTGCAATGATTATCGATACACTTGAGCAACGTCATCCAGAGCGTTCGGTTACGCCGCAATCTGCTAAGCAAAAGTTGGTCTCTTACTTATTTGAAACATGGGCAGACGAGTGGCTGGTTATACCGGCTATGCATTACCGTTGGAATAAAGCCAATTTTCCGTTCATTTATGAAGAGTTTGGAAACGTTATTATGCCGAATATGCCCAGGTTTATCCGTGCCTTTCTCGGCAAGAAGATTGGCGCTAAATTTAAGAGTTTTGTACCTCTGTTAGGCATTACCGACAAGAGTATCCCTGCAATAGAAGCTTGGTATGAAAATCATGTGCTGCCATTATTAGATAGTCATTTTGCCAAACATGATTATCTTTTAGGTAGCAAACCTTGTTTAGGTGATTTTAGTTTGATGGGGCCTTTGTATGCTCATCTATACCGTGATCCCGCCCCAGGTGCATTAATGAAAAAAGTGGCGCCTAATGTAGCTAAGTGGGTTGAAAGAATGAATCAACCTCAAGATGTTGAGGGTACGTTCTTGGCTGATGATGTTATACCTGATACGTTGCTAATTCTGCTGACACGTATATTTAACGAACAATGGCCAGTGTTGATCAACACGGTAAAAAGTATAGATACGTGGATTGGTCAAAATCCACAAGTCAAAGCAGTTCCTAGAACCATAGGTGAACACACGTTTACTATTGGTGATACAACTGAGAAACGCACCATCGCGACTTTTCATCAATGGAAAGTGCAGCGAATAGTAGATTGCTACCACCAATTCGACAGTAAAGAAAAATTATCTGTGGATGCTTTTCTACAATCGGTTGGCGGACTACTTAGCATGCAGTTAGATATTAAAAAAAGATTAAGTAGAATTAATAATAAATTGGTATTGAGTGGTTGAAATTAGTTTCAATTAAATTGAATTACACTACCTATAGGAAGATAAATGCACGTAGTTTGTTCCCATTGTTTTGCAATAAACCGTATGCCAAAAGATAGAAGTCATATACAGGCCAAATGTGGTAAGTGTCAGCAAGCGGTTCATTGTTCCAGCCCAACAGAATTATCTGACTCTTCCTTTTATCGCTTCATTGAAAAGAATGACTTACCCGTTGTGGTCGATTTTTGGGCCAGTTGGTGTGGACCCTGTAAAACTATGGCTCCAGTTTTTAAAGCAGTTGCTGGACAGTCTGACAGTCTGCTGTTTGCTAAAGTGAACACTGAACAGGCACAAAAAGTATCGGCTGAAGCACAAATTCGTAGTATTCCAACTATTATTTTTTTTCATAAGGGGAAGGAGATCGACAGAGTATCAGGAGGTCTAAGTCAAGCACAGCTAAAAACTTGGTTATTGCAGTGCGTACAAAAACTTAGCAGATCTAATTTTTGACACTTTGATTACTTTTTTATGAATTATGTTTCTTTTTTACGTTTGTTACGTAACCACATCCATTGCTCACTTCGTTCGCCTTTATGAAAAACGGTTCAAAGAATAACTAAGGAATGCCATGAGTAAATCTTCTCGTGATTTAACGGTAGGGTCTTTATGGACAGCTATTGCTGTACTAACTTTGCCCATGATAATTGGTATTATGGCCACCATGTCAGTGTCCATTGTTGACACCTTCTTTGTCGGCAAGCTGGGTACTGACGAACTAGCGGCATTGTCATTTACCTTTCCAATAACGATCACTATTGCAAGTTTAGCCATAGGCTTAGGTGCGGGTGCAGCAGCAGTCGTTTCAAAGGCAATTGGCGCCAAAAACGACAAAGAAGCCAAACGTCTGTCGACTGATAGCTTAATTATTGCGACTTTAATTGTGGTGATCATTTCGATAATTGGTCTGCTAACTATTGAACCTTTATTTATGTTGTTAGGGGCAAAAGGTGATGTGCTTTCGATGATTGAACGCTATATGTGGATTTGGTACTTTTCTATGCCATTTTTGGTTATCCCTATGGTTGCTAATGCGATCATTAGAGCGGTAGGTGATGCAGTGTGGCCGAGTATTATTATGATTGGTGCAGCTGTTATCAACATAATCACAACCCCTATTTTAGTTTTTGGCTGGGGTCCCATTCCTGCTTTTAATATTGAAGGTGCGGCATATGGCACACTCATCGCAAGAGTATTTAGCTTGTTATTAGCCTTATATGTTGCTTATTATCGCGAAAAAATGATTGTTTTGTTTGTGCCCGCATTATCAGAGATTGTTCAGTCCTGTAAAAAAGTACTAAAAGTGGGAATACCAGCAGGCGTAGGTAGTGCCGTTAACCCTTTCGGCGTAACGATTGTCACCAGTGTTATTGCCACTTTTGGTGCTGAAACGGTGGCTGCTTTTGGTGTGGCTACGCGAATTGAAACCTTCGCGTGTATCCCAATGTTTGCTTTGTCTGCTTCTATCGCTCCCATAGTAGGACAAAACTGGGGTGCAAATAAGAAAAGCAGAGTACTCAAAGCCGTAAAATATTGTTACGTTATGTGCTGTGTTTGGTCAGCCTTTATATTAACGTTATTGTATTTTTTGGCTGAACCCATCAGCCAAGCGTTATCATCTGATGCCGCAATTGCAAAAGAGTCATCTAGTTATCTAGGTATTGCTACGATTGGACTTTGGGGGTACGGCATTGTTATTGTCTCGGCTGCGGCTTTTAACGCTTTGGGTCGCCCGATGAGTTCTTTGGGCTACTACTTATTGCGAACAGCACTATTGTATGTTCCATTAAGTGTTATAGCTGGAATGTATTTCGATATTAAAATGGTCTATTACGCCATTGCCGTCGCCAACGCGCTGTCAGGCTTAACGGTCGGTTGGTATACATTATGGTGGTTAAAAAAATCCAATGCTTGCGAGCACTAATCAGACCTTTCAGATACACAAATCATTTAGAAAATTGTTTGTGCTTTTCAGCTATTCGATGATCAGTCAAGGAGTACAAGCAAACAAACAACAGACAACTAATGCGAGCAATGAAGACTGCATATAGCGTTTTTATAAAAATAACGACCCCATTCAAATAACGCTCTGAAGGGGGAATAAAATAGAGATATTTTGGGAGTATATATCGTGATATCGAATCCTATTTTTGTGCGGCGACCACTGATATCTCAACTAACAATTCAGGTCTGGCCATAGATGCCTGAATACAGGCTCTAGCAGGAGCATAACCCTCTGGCACCCAGTTATCCCACACTGTATTCATGGTTGCAAAGTCCTGCATATCTTTGATATAGATAGTGGCTGATAGCATATGCTGTCTATCGCTGCCTGCGTCTAATAGTAATTGGTCCACCTTATCGAGCATTGTTTGGGTCTGATGTTCAATGCTTTGGGTCGCATCAGCACACACTTGTCCGCAAAGGTAGATAACCCCTTGGTGGATCACAATTCGGCTCATTCGTTGTTTGGTTTCTTTGCGTTGTATCATGGTCATTTTTTCACTTATTTCATTGTATTATTTTGTGTTTTTCAAATTGGGATCATAACAAGGTTAAGGTTAAAGTTAACGATGAGTTTTAAATAACAACGCTATCATGAGAATCAGATACGGCTCATCTCGTTACCTAAAAAAACGCCATTACTTGTATCAAGAAATGGCGCTGATAATTCTGCGCTTAGTTAAAATGTAATTATATTAGAGCTTTGACAGCTTTCGGTGTGATGGGTAAGTCACGCACTCTTGCGCCAACAGCACTAAATATTGCATTACCGATAGCAGGGGCAACCGCAATCAAACCAGGTTCACCTAATCCAGTTGGAAACTCGGTATTGTGTACAAAACTGATATCCAATTCTGGGACATCGGCCATGCGTAATGGCGTATAGCTATTTAAATTTGTATCAGCAACTTGACCCTCTTTAATGGCTGTTCCTTCATGTAATGCAAGACTTAGTCCCCAAAGCATTGCGCCTTCCGTTTGGGCTAGCGCGCCATCAGGATGAATCACAGTGCCACAGTCCATGACATTGGTTAGCTTTAATACGTTTACTTGGCCAGTGGAGGGCTCAACTCTTACATGCGCTACACATGCACTCCATGTTGGCATCGCGCGCTCTTGTCCTGCAGCAATTGCCACACCCATGCCTTCATTTTTAGGTAATATTTTACCCCAGCCAGATTTTATTTTTGTTTCATTTAACACATGAGCAAGGCGTTTTGCCCCACCCACAGCCTCAGGTGCTTTACTTGCATTTTTACCTTTAGCGTCAAGCAATTGCATTCTGAAATCTATAGGATCTATATTCTGTGCATGGGCGATTTCATCCATAAACGATTCTACCCCCCAACCAATCCAACCTGGTCCAACAGCACGTAAATAACCCGGCACAAACGTTTTTTGCGCAAGTGGGTTGTTGATAGCTCGCACTCTGTGATTGTTTAGACTGTACCAGTGGTCAGAACCACTAATAGAAAAAGCATCGACTTTGGTTTTTTTGTCTACGCTATCTGGCATAAACCCTGGCGCCATAGTCAACGATGGCCAACCGGCGGCTGCAGCATGGTCGATGCCTTGTAAAGTATTTTCTGCGTCCCAGTAGGCAGCAAAATGTTGCACCGAAGGTGAGCGAATACAGTCGAAGCGTGAGTCGTCTTCACGAGTAAACACCAGTTTCACTGGTTTACTTATGGCTTTGGCAGTTAATGCCGCAGGGATCATGTAATCGCCGGCTAAGCGCCTACCAAAACCACCACCTAAGTAATATTGATGAATAATAATTTTGTCATCAGTGAGTCCGACAGATTTAGCCACAACGGGTAAAAATAATGATTGCCATTGGTTACCTGTATGCACATGACAAATACCGTCCTTGAACTCGACTGCCGCATTGACGGGCTCTAAAGCAAAGTGAAGGACAGAGGCTGTTTTATAAGTAGAGTCTATTGATTTTTTGGCTTCTGCCGCTATTTTATCAATATCACCATGGTCAACAAAAAGCCCGCCTGTAGATTTGTCAGCAACCAGTCTTTCACCTTCATTAATTAAATCTTGTTCACTGACATTGGCTGTTTCACCGGCCTGATATTTTACTTCTATGACTCGTGCAGCACTGATTGCTCCATAGTAAGTATCTGCTAGAACAGACACCCAACCTTGTAAGAGGTTACTGGGATCGTGCAAAATTTCGAAACCTAAGTAACCTTTAATATTATTCGCTTTGCTATCGTTTACCTTTGACACTTTTGAACCATAACGAGTTGGAGGTATCAACGGTCGAGCATATACCATACCTTCAATTTCTACATCAATGCCGTATTCTGCGGTTCCTGTGGATTTTTCGGGTATATCCAATGCCTTACTTGGTTTAGATATAAACTGTCTGTCTTTTGGATCTTTAGGCGTGAATTGAGCTAGCTCTTCAGGACTAAATCTTCTATCTATATTACCTTTACTCACAATGTTGGCAAAGCTAATGGACTGGTCACCACATGTCACTTGGCTATTTTGTGCGTTACAATCAACTGCTTGAACACCAAGTAATTTTGCTGCTGCTTCAATCAATACTTTTCGCCCGGCTGCTCCTGCTTGAGACATAGGCACGTAAGATTGAAAAACTGACCATGAACCTCCCGTTACCATGTAACCCCATTTAGGGTCGGTGTCTACATGTTTGATCGTGACTTTATTCCAGTCTGCACCTAATTCATCTGCGACAATCCGTGCCAGTGCAGTACCTACGTGTTGGCCCATTTCCGCTCGCGAAACGTTAACTAAAATCGAGCCAGTTTGATCAATTTCAAACCACACTGTTGGATTAAAAAATTTTTTAGCTAGAGAGGTAGAAGCAGATTCTGATGAACATGAGGCCAACACTGGTGCAAAAGCCATAACTAAACCGGTGCCCACTGTACCTATCAAAAATTGACGACGACTTTGTTCTATTTTCTCCGTCTTATTAAGGCGAGTCATTTTATACTACTCCCTGTTCACTGCTTTTTTCTAAAATACTTTCTCTCTTAGGATCATAAATTTCTACCACACCGGCACTGGCTAAAGATACTTGTTTAATCGCTTCTTTGATGCGTGAGTAAGACATACAGCGGCATAAGTTTCCCGTCATATAATTAACAATTTCTGTATCTGAAGGATTTTCGTTAGTCGCCAACAATGCAGAAGCTTGCATGATTTGACCTGATTGGCAGTAACCACATTGAGGAACTTGATTTTCAACCCAGGCTTGTTGTAATGGATGTTTATTTTCAAGTCCTTCGATAGTCCTTATTTGAGTTCCATTAAGGGCGCTAATTGGCAAAGAGCAGGATCTAATTGGACTATCATTTAAATGAACAGTACAGGCACCACACATGGCAATTCCGCAGCCAAATTTTGTGCCTTTAAGTCCAAATTCATCTCGAATAACCCATAATAATGGTGTGTCTGAGGGTGCATCGGTGCTCATCTTGTTACCGTTAAGTGTAAATGTAATCATAATTCCGCCCACTGAGCGACTTAGCAATGTGCCTCGTCTTGGTACATTATATTGTAACAACAAAAAATCAGGTTGATAGGTGATCCATGAAAATCTACCTAACGATATCAGTACAGATCTATAATATTTTGTTTTTAAATA
>CAZMDX010000115.1:0-4241 GCA_964564805.1 uncultured Pseudoalteromonas sp.
TAAGCACTCGTGTAAAGTTATTCGCGGCGACTATTCCAATCCTAATGATCCTGGTGAAGTAAGCCATTTTCAAGCCTTAACTACCGCACTCTCCGGCACGGTTGGACTTGGTAATATTGCAGGGGTTGCCATTGCGATATCAATTGGGGGACCAGGAGCCACGTTTTGGATGATAATTGCTGGTTTTCTTGGTATGTCTACAAAATTTATTGAATGTACACTTGGCGTTAAGTACCGCCACATAGACAATAAAGGCAAGGTTCGCGGCGGCCCGATGTATTACCTAAGAGACGGATTAGCAGAGTTGGGCTATAAAACACTGGGAAAAGTGCTGGCCGTCTTTTTTGCCATTTGTTGTGTTATTGCCTCATTGTGCGGCAGTAACATGTTGCAATCGAATCAGGCTTATCAGCAATTTGTTATCGCCATGGGAGGTGAAACGAGCATGTGGGCAGACAAGGGCTGGTTGTTTGGACTCATTTTAGCTGTATTGATTGGTGGGGTGATTATTGGTGGTATTAAGAAGATTGCTAAAGTAACCGAGAAAGTGGTGCCATTAATGGCCGGTATTTATCTGTTAGCTGCGTTATTTATTCTCGCGATTAATGTGAGTGAAATACCTCGTGCAATTGGTTTGATTATCAACGGCGCTTTCGCGCCTATTGGAGTGGCTGGTGGTATTGTGGGTGTTATTATTCAAGGCTTCAAGCGTTCGGCATTTTCTAGCGAAGCAGGCATGGGTGCAGCGGCTATTGCTCATGCAACAGCATCGACCAAAGAGCCCGTGCGTGAAGGGTACGTTGCGTTGCTTGAACCCTTTATCGACACTGTGGTTATTTGTACTATCACCGCCTTAGTCATTGTTATAACAGGCGCTTACACATCGGTTGAGGGTATTGATGGTGTGGCACTAACCTCCCGCGCTTTTGGTAGTGTCATTTGGTGGTTCCCTTATTTACTCAGTGTAGCCGTGTTACTATTTGCTATTTCCACCATGATCTCATGGGCCTATTACGGCTCTATCGCTTGGGGTTATTTAGTGGGAGACAGTAAGATCCTCGACCTTGCTTATAAGTTTGTATTTTGCAGCTTTACGGTGATTGGTGCATCTGTGAGTTTAGATTCTGTGATTGCCATTTCTGATTCCATGTTCTTTTCAATGTCTATCGCCAACATTATTGGATTGTATATGTTAGCGCCACTGGTCAAAAAAGAGTTATCTATCTATCAATCTAAATATACGGAGCCAAGACATGAATTGCGTCAACCTGAGGCATAAATTACATCAACATCCGGAGTTATCAAATGTTGAGGAGGGTACCGCCGCACGTTTAGTTGAGTTTATGACAGCGTTAGCCCCTGACAAAATAATCACTGGTCTTGGTGGAACAGGTGTGGCGGTGTGTTTTGGTGATGCTGGAACGGGCAAAGTCGTTATGCTGCGATGTGAGCTTGATGCTTTGCCCATTAATGAAACCAATACTTTTGATTATAAGTCTGTCACGCCGGGGGTTTCACACAAATGCGGTCACGATGGCCACATGGCTATTTTAGCGGCAGTTGCCAAACATTATGGCGCTAACAAGCCTAAATCAGGACAAGTCATTTTGATGTTTCAACCGGCTGAAGAAACAGGCGAGGGCGCTAAAAATGTGCTCAGCGATAAATTATTGCAGCCATTAATACCCGATTATGTATTCGCATTACATAATGCGCCTAAGCATCCATTAGGGGATGTAATCATAAAATCAGGCACCATGTGCTGCGCATCACGTGGACTCATTATTCGTTTCACCGGAAAAACAGCACACGCAGCTCAGCCAGAAACTGGCGTAAGCCCAGTCGCGGCTATTTATCAATTATTGCCATTATTTGAACAACTGCCTCTGCTCATTAATAGCAAGAGTGATTTTACATTTGCCACAGTCGTTGGTGTCAAAGTCGGTGAAAAAGCATTCGGCACCGCACCAGCCAATGGTGAGGTATATGTTACATTGCGCAGTGAATCGAACGTTGATATGCAGTCACTTTTTGAGTACACGCGTAAAAAGGCATTAACATTGGCGAGCGAGCATGGTCTTACCTGTGATATTCAATGTGAAGATGTGTTTGACGCCACCGTAAACCATGCTGACGCGGTGTCAATTATCAACAAAGCATTACACGATGAACAGGTAATAACAACGCAAGAGCCATTTAGATGGTCAGAAGATTTTGGGCAGTTTACCGCCAAATACTGCGGCGCCTTATTTGGATTAGGTGCTGGCGAAAATACACCCGCCCTGCATAACCCGGATTATGATTTTCCTGACGCGTTAATCGAAATAGGTAGTCGTTATTTCATTAAAATTACTGAGCACTGTCTAAACCTTAAATAAGCGCATATTGATACACACATCTAATGCCACATTGAATCTGTTCGATGACTGCCATTAGTACTTGCCAATTGAAGACACTGTCAACTTATCGCATGCACTAATAACTGTGAGATAATCCGAGTATTGAAAAAGTTCTTAAATATACGCGGGTTATCTTAACCATCATGGTTCATTAGTTATTCAGTTTGGCTTTACCAACGATTTACACTTAGCTTCCGTGATGTTGAAAATTATTTGCCGCAAGAAAGATCAACGTTAGTTACGAGACGTTGAGGAATAGATGCATAAAGTTGGGTTTCAATATTGCAGACAGCTCAGGAAGAAGCAAGGTCAACTGGGCGATATATGGTACTTGGATGAAGTGTTTATTAAGCTCAGTGGTGCTTTGCCTTGCACTTTGCGGGAAGTCGAGCAAGCTGTACACGCTTGTTCAAAAACGCAGTAACAAAAAGGCTACCATGAGGTTCTTAGCAATTTATTGAAGGTCCAGCGTGCAGTGTTATTAAAATAGTTACCAATAAATAATATGCTACATAGATTCGACATTATTGGGTGAAGTTAAATAGGGTAGTGAGAAATGAGTAACTGCTGGATATAATACATTTTTTTAAAAAGAATTTGGTACAACCGAGTGGACTCGAACCACCGACCCCTACCATGTCAAGGTAGTGCTCTAACCAGCTGAGCTACGGTTGTATTGTTTGACATCTTTACTATATAGGCAATGCTTATAAGCGGCGAGTATAATAACGACGAGACTATTTATCTGCAAGCCCTTTTTTCGTTATCTCAGTTCGTTTGCACAGCAATTGTACGAATTAGTGTTTGCCGGGCCTGATATTGCACCGTTTAAACAAATCTTGCCAAAAATATATGTGTTGTTGCATAGCCTTTTGATAGTTTTCGAAGCCTTGTTGATTGGATGCGTTGATGTAATTTTTGAATGTTGGTGATAAATTTGGATGTGCCAGCATCTTTTCAAGAATTGGGCTGAGTTGATATTGATAGTGATTGATTTGACTGCCAATGGGTTGTATTTTTTCGATAAAGAATTGCTGAAAAACATTAGTTAAGTATTCCATTTTTTTATTTGAACCAGTACCAGAACATTGAAGGTTTTTCGTATGGAGTAAAAGCCATTCAGTTGATTGTTTTAAATGTTCAGATAACGTGAGTTGGCTTAACCATAATTTGGCTGGTAACGGGTTATTCATCAAATATTGCAAATGTTGTTCTAGTTCTGCACTGTCAATTTGTCTGACTTGTTCTATTTGAATTAGGTAATTCAAAGCTATTTTGGATTGGCTTAGTCCATCTTTTTCGTTACCTTTTATTAATCCAAAATTTGCGCTGAATCCTTGTTTTAATTCTTTACTAAGCTGGATTAAGTCTGCCCAAACCAAGGGTAACTGTTGCGTTTTGGCTTGTTGCCAACTTTCTAATTGTTCTCTTATTTTCGTGTCTGTGGTGTCAATTAGGCATTGTTTTAAAGCATCGATTAAATGACTTTCGTAAATATAACGAGTAGAGGGTAATTGAAGATTGCCAAGAGAAGTGTTGCGTTCGGCAACAAGTGAATACAATTCACAGTGTTGAAGTTTATAGAACTCGAAAAGTTTGATTGAGGTAGCAGGTATGTCTCGTTTTAGTTCCCTTAGCGAAGGGTAGGGTGGCAAACTAATGGTCAGTCTGTTCGGGCTATCAACGTTTAAGACGTTAGCCATGCGCTGTTGGTAGTCTTGTAAATGCGTTTGTAATGTGTGGCTGCTGTCGCAGCCCATAACAAAAATGATCAGAGATAAAAAAAATGGGTTACTGCGCATTGTTAACCTTTTGTATATGAAGAAATACTGCGTCCTCCAT
>CAZMDX010000116.1:0-3057 GCA_964564805.1 uncultured Pseudoalteromonas sp.
GCTCGATTTTATTCAGCCCCGCAATGCGCGCCAAGCCGTGCCATGTTGATGACGGGCAAAGACAATCATCAAGTGGGTATTGGCTCTATTATAGAATCTCTAGATCCAGCCCTAAGACAATATCCTGCTTATAGTATGTTGTGGCAAGAGGATACCAAAACCATGGCTTCCAGGTTAAAAGAGTCAGGCTATCAAACCTTTGTTAGTGGTAAGTGGGGCATAGGTGAGTCTGGCGCTAATTTACCCAGTAAGTTTGGGTTTGATCGTACATTTGTATTAGATGCAACTGGCGCGAGCAACTATGACCAGCGGCCATATATTCCAATTAATTCAACAGCAAAGTGGTTTGAAGATGGTGAGCGCATTTCGCTACCAGATGATTTTTATTCCTCGCGTAATTTAGTCGATAAGCTGATTGGCTATATTGATGATTCCCAAAGCGAACAGCCATTTTTTGCGTACTTGCCGTTTATGGCCATCCATATGCCTGTGCAGGTGCCCAAAGAATACATTGAAAAATATAACGGCGTGTTTGATCAAGGTTGGGATGTTATGGGCAAACAACGTTTACAAAAAGCCATTGATTTAAAGCTTGTACCCAGTGACACCAAACTCGCTAAAGCACTAAAGACTCATCGCAAATGGGATCAATTACCTGAGCAAAAAAAGGCTTACTGGGCCCGTGCCATGCAGGTAAATTCGGGTATGTTAGAAGCGGCAGACTTTCATCTAGGTCGCCTGCTGGCTCGATTAGAAGCACAGGGCCAATTAGATAATACTCTTGTGATAGTCACATCAGACAATGGCCCAGAAGGCAGTACCGTGGGATTTGAAAAGGGCTTAAATGGAGCTATGTTTGGTGCGTGGATGTCTATGTACGACTGGAGTACCGCATTCGAGGATATGGGGGGTAAAAACGGGCTAACTACTATCGGGCCAGAATGGGCTGCTGTGTCATCTGGGCCGTTTAAACTGTTTAAATTTAATAGTTCAGAGGGTGGGCAGCGTGTGCCTCTTATTATTTCAGGCGCAGGCATTAGTAATCAAACTGATTTTCTTCAAGGTCGAGCACATATGGTGGATGTTTTGCCGACTATTCTCGATGTACTTAATATTCCATACGATCAAGATGAATTATACGGCCGAAGCCTGATGCCATTAATTAACGGCCAGTCACAACAAGTTTACGGCGCTGATGAGCCTTACGCTATTGAAGTGGGGGGCAATGCATCTTTGTATCAAGGAGATTGGAAAATTGCACGGGTTAATCCTCCTTCTGGGGATGGCCAGTGGCATCTATTTAATTTGGCTCTTGATGCAGGTGAAGCTAACGCTTTGGAGGATGAATACCCTGTAATGTTTCAAGCATTGCTAAATGAATACTTGGCATATGCTGCGCAGATGGGTGTGATCCAACCAAATCTGGATTCTAATGTTAAAGACCAAATTACCAAAAATATGATCCGCAAGCAGTGGGGTCTCATAGGGCCAAGCCTTATTTTCTTTGTTGCTCTGATTGTTGCTCTTATTCTAGGTTGGGTTTATCTGCGTCGTCGAAAAAAGCGTAACTAACTGCATCACAACATGAGTAAATTTGAGGAAAGGTTGATGACCATAAAAAAAATTGGACTAATTATTACCGTTGTTTTTGCAGCCATTAGTATTATTTATTGGGGGTTACCAAAAGCCCTGAATACATTTGGGCTGCATCCTCAATACGACATGCCAGCATATGACCTAAGTGGCAAACGAGCTCTTATTGTGACCACGAGTCATGCTGTATTAAGTGAAATAGTTGTCGGTAAAGTCGCCGGTAAAGAGACTGGAAAAGAGTCCGGCAAAGAGGCCAAAGCAACAGGGGTGTTTGGTTCAGAGTTAAGCATTCCATATTATACTTTGTTAGATGCGGGCATAGAGGTAGACATTGCATCCATTAAAGGGGGTGAAATACCTATTGAACCTAACTCTATGGGCTGGCCATTAGCTGCTGATGAAGATAAGCGCTTCAAAAAGGATGCGGTTGCCTTAGCAAAAGTTGCCCACTCAATCCCTATTAGTCAAATTGATGCTTCTAAATATGATGTTGTTTTTATGTCTGGGGGCTGGGGTGCGGCTTATGATATGGGACGTTCTACTGAATTAGCGGATGTTGTGACAAAAGCGAATGCCAAAGATGCAGTGATTGGTTCTGTTTGTCATGGTGCATTAGGCTTAATCAATGCCAAAGCAAAAGACGGTTCGTCTTTGATTGCAGGGCGCAATGTAACCGCTGTAACCGATTTACAGGTAAAACAGCTGGGCATTGATATGACCCCTATGCATCCAGAAACTGAGCTAAGAAAAGCTGGTGCTAATTATGAAGCAAATACGGCGTTCCGAGATATATTTGCTACACACGTTGTAGTAGACGGTAATTTAGTCACAGGTCAAAACCAAAATAGCAGCGCAGAAACGATTCATCGTATTCTTGAAATATTAGGTCAATAATCGCTAAAAATATTCACATTCATCTGAGACTATTAACTGGCAGCATGAAAACACTAAGACAAGTCGTGCACTTTAAAGCTTTTTTATAAAGTGTAAGTTGAGAAATAACTTTTTTTTGTTTTTAAGAGCTTAGCTTTATCTTTTAAAGTAGTGACTAGCTCCCATCAATTTAAAGCATATAAATGCGTTACGTAATGCGTTTATTGTTCTTTTGGATTAAAATTTGAAACTATTTATAAGCTAAAATTGCAGCTACGAGCGCATTTGTGTCATTAGAATCCAGTCTAAAACCAGATGACGACCTAAAGCTGACGTCAGCACCGGTAGATTGTGAAAGTTTTTTAGCCGCTTGAGGTCAATAAAATTAGACGCTTTGACCCTAAATATTACCCCGCAGATTCAATTTTAATTAAATATTACGACTATTTGTGTATTGCATTTTCGATTAGCATAAATAATAATTTATTGCTCTTTTTGGTCATGCTTTTCCAATAATCCTAATAATGAGGTCATCGTAGAAATTTGATATTAATTATTGTTAATAAATTTATAGCAAAATGTGTATTGCTT
>CAZMDX010000117.1:0-3047 GCA_964564805.1 uncultured Pseudoalteromonas sp.
TTGCTCCAAAGATTTTTGCACCACTGGCCACCGCAAGGCCATGATTACCTGCGCTTGCGCAAATAAAAGTTGTTGAACTAGAGAATGCTTTGAATTGGTCACCCATCAATTGTTCTGGATTTAATTTATCACCTGTTACTTCGAACCATTTTTCAGCCAATATCGTGGCAACGGCGTAAATACCCCCTAGAGCCTTAAACGAACCTAATCCCATTCGATGGCTTTCGTCCTTTATAAAAACATCTATATTGGCAATAGATGCTACGCACAACAGCGGCGATATTTTATAAACTGGACACGCTAATAAAAGCCCTAAGGGTTTACTGGGATTCGGTTTAAATTCTGTCATGATAACGCCTGTATTATAAAAAAGTGATGTATTTAAAGTATGATTTCGGCACTTAGTGGGTTTAATGGTTTTACCAAAATTACTGTTCCTATGTAATTGATCATTAAGTCTGATTCATCACAGACTAAACGTGTGCAACGGTTAATCAACAATTTCACTTTTAATAGCTAAATTCTGAGTGAGTAAAGTAACGGTAATTACAAAGTAGAGTTCCTACTTGCTGATAACCTAAATATTCATATTTACTCACAACACATCACAATAGGGGCAACTGTCTCTTGGCTTTTAAATACTGTCTGTATTGATCCGGTGACATCTGAAACCAACGCTTAAATGCGCGCCGAAAATTGGCACTGTCATGGTAATTAAGCAGAGCAGCGATCGCTTCGACTGATATATTATTGTCACTTAAATAAGCGACAGCTTGTTGGGATAATATAGCCTCTCGAATTTTACGAAACGCAGTGCCTTCCTTTTGTAACCTGCGTGCCAAAGTTCGTTTGCTAATAAACATTGCAGCAGCAGCATCTTCTTCATTTAAGATACCGGAGGGGTTAGACAACATCATTTTTTGGACTCGATATTCGTTGGTGTGCTTATTTGATAACAATTGTGCTAACATTTTTTCACATTGTTTTAATGCTAATAAATAGGTTTCGCGATTAGCAGATGCGTTCAATACCTGACATAAATATAGAGGTATTTTAACCATGATATGTGGAGCTGAAAATTCAACCTCCCCAGGTATAAAGTCTGAGTATCGTTGACTGTAATGAGGTTCAGGGTAAGTGAAACTTGTAATTGCTTCATCTAATGGCTGACCAACGATGAATTCAGCAAATTCAAACAATATCATCGCAGAAGCTTCTGCTAAGCAGCGACGAACATCTTCACTTACATCACGGTCGATATAATAATAACATTTGAGCCATTTTGGATCAGTAATCAGTTCAAGCCGAGTAAAACTCATGCGAGTTGGAACGTATGTTTGAAAAGCGTTTAACGCGGTTAATAGATCGGGACTGCTATTTACTAAAAACCCCATCGAACCATGGGTCGATGGATTAAGCTGGCTCCCCAAGCGTAAACCAAATGCTTCGTCTTTAGAAAGCCGTAAACTGTTATTTAATATCTGAATTTGCTGTTGAGAAGTTAATAATGTGTCTTCTTGCATGAACTGTTCAACACTAAGCTGAGTTGAGGATAATAACTTAGGTAAGTCGCGGATTTGCAAAGCTAAAACACGAGCAATCAGGCGTGAATAGTTAGAAGGTATACATGCTATATTTGAAGAAACATCTCGCGCAGCACAACCGTTATCCATTGCAAATAATTCCTCTGACATTGATAAAAACAACTATTACACAAAATATAATTGTTAATGTCTTTTAATGACCCTCAAATGTCAACAAATGACCTCATAAGCCCTGCAAAAAAGTCGTAATCTTGTTTTAAGATGTTTCGATTAAATACACTATCAACACAACATCACTTTGCTTCACCAACCAAGTAGAAGTGATCAACCAGAGGCACTTATGGGAACCATTACATTTATAGAACACAATGGCACGCGTCATATCGTTGATATTGAAACAGGAAAATCTCTCATGCAGATAGCAGTGGACAATAGTGTGCCAGGTATCGACGCGGATTGTGGGGGGGCTTGTGCCTGCGGAACTTGCCATATAATCGTTGATAACGAATGGAATGGTATCGCCGGAAGTGCGACTGATGAAGAAGCGCAGATGCTGGACTTAACGCCTGAAAAAGAAGAAACATCTCGCCTTTCTTGCCAAATATCAGCATCTACACAAATGAATGGAATGATCGTACGTTTACCCGAGTTTCAAATGTAAGACTCGGTTAATTCACGCTAGAAATAATCATCAACCTGTATGGTTCAACAGGGAATGTCAATATTGAGAAATAACATGAAATTTATCTCTACTGTTATCGAAAAAAGCGCTTTAATGATCCCTATACATATGCAGATAAAAGGGATTCATGTATTTCAAAAAACAAAAAGGGCTATCTTAAATACACCAGCAGAACCTTGTTTTATTGAAAAACCACTTCCTGATGTTTTGACACTAGCGATAGAAGATATAGATGTTAGTAATCCTTTTTTATTCAGACAAAATCTTTGGCAGTCCTATTTTAAGCGGCTGCGAGACGAATGCCCTGTGCATTTCCAGAAAAAAAGTGCTTTTGGACCTTTCTGGTCGGTCACGCGATACAAAGACATTATGTTTGTCGACAAACATCATGAATTATTCTCAGCAGAACCTATTATTTCTATCGGTGGTCAACCTGAAGGGCTCGCTATAGAAACTTTTATTGCGATGGACCCGCCCAAACACGATTTACAAAGGCAGGCAGTGCAAAGTGTTGTAGCACCTAAAAACTTAAAAGAAATGGAAGGCCTTATCCGCAGTCGTGCAGCGGATGTACTAGACAGCCTGCCTGTCGGTGTACCTTTTGATTGGGTGGAAAAAGCATCGATTGAATTAACCTGCAGAATGCTCGCAACATTATTTGATTTTCCTTACGACAAACGTCATCAACTGGCTTATTGGTCAGATGTTGCAGCAAGCAGCCCTGAGTCTACCGGTGGAACTGGTTCAATGGATGAGGCATTTACTGTCGCAGCTGAAGTAGCGAAACAATTTTCACAGCTATGGCGAGACAAAAAGGCTAA
>CAZMDX010000118.1:0-11186 GCA_964564805.1 uncultured Pseudoalteromonas sp.
ATAACAACACAAACACAACCAGTAAAAAATATTTTAGTAGACTAGCAATTGTGTCAAAACCAATAGTGGCAAATAGCTTCGCCATCAAAACAAATACGCCGTAGGGTGCAAGGTTCATCAAAATAGTTACAAGTTTCATGATCACAGTACTAAAATCCTCAAATACTGCAGTCAGTCTTTTACCCGTATCTCCAGTCATCGCCATGGCAATACCAAAAAATACGGCAAACACAATAATTTGTAACATATTGCCCTCAGCCATGGCGTTGATGGGATTAGTTGGCATCATATTGATGATAACCTGTCCCAATGAAGGCGCTTCTTTTGCAACAAACGATGCCTCGGTGGTGAGATTTAATCCTTCGCCAGGTGCAACCAGCAGAGCGAAACTGACCGCTAAGCTAATAGCTATTGCCGTAGTACTGATATAGAGTAATATTGATTTTCCGCCTAATCGACCCAACTTTGAAGGGTCAGATAAACTAGATGTGCCACATACTAAGGAAACAAACACCAGTGGCACAACTAGCATTTTTAAGCTGGCAATAAAGATACTGCCTACTATGTTAAATATACCGTCGATTAAAAGTGCATACGTTGAAACTTGCAAGCCGAATACACTAAAAGAAAAATCTCCGCTATCATCAAACAACCATTGCAATAAAGCTCCTATAATTATTCCGGATATCATGCCGATAAAGATCCTAACGGTCAGTCCGAGTTTTTGTGAAACGGGTTTCTGTGATGGCAAGGGTGTTGATGTAGTCATGGAAATCCTAAGCTTTATTATTGTTAAAAGTGGTAAATATTAGTGCTATTGAATTGGGTTATTAATTTTAACCTTTCCCTAGGTTAGCAAGATTGTGGTTCAAGCTGAACTGTTAAAGTGAATTTGCCATTACAACATGGCTAATGTGTATAGGAAACACTTATGATTTTACGTTTTAGAACGTTGTTTGAATTTTTGATTTTATTGAGTTTATTTTCATGTGGAGGCGGAGAAAGCCTTTCACGTGATGATAGTGCCGGTGCTGGTAGTACCGGAGGAAGTGTAACCACACCCATCACCAGAAGTATTCAGTTAGTGTTCACTGATGCTAACGGACAAACATCAGCAGCACTGAGCGAGAGCACACCTTTAACACTGACATCCACTGCGACCGATTCAAATGGCGATCCCGTTACTGATACATTAATTACTTATACTTTTCAGCCTGAAGGCTTAGCTGTATTTGGTAATGATTCAGGAACATCCTCTACTGGAACCGATGGAGTCGCAACGATAGATATTTTGGTAGGTGAAAATTCAGGTTCAGGAGAAATTATTGCTACTTTGAGTTCAGGTGAAACTGCTGTCACTACCTTTAACTCATTAGGAAGTGTCGGCGACGGCACTTTAACTAGTAGCATTCAAGTAGAATTAACCAATAGCATAACGGGTGAAGTGTCAGCGGGATTAAGCGAAGGGACTCCTTTGACTTTGAGAACCTTTGTTATTGATTCAAGTGGCAGCCCAGTTACTTCAATATTAGTTACCTATACGTTTCAACCTGAAGGGTTAGCTATATTCGGTAACGATTCAGGTACTGCTAGCACAGACAGTGCTGGTGTGGCCATGTTAGACATTTTGGTAGGGGATGACTCAGGTGCTGGACAAATTACTGCTACCTTGAGTTCAGGTGAGGCCGTTACTACTACTTTTAATTCTGCAGGTACAACGCTAACTAGCGAACAGCCTGCGTCATTAGACTTATTTGGCAGTTCAACTCAATTGGCCTCGAGCGGATCCGATATAATTGAATTAATCGCTCTAGTGAAAGATGCCAATAATGTATTGCTTGAAGGTATTAATGTAACCTTTTCTGCTAATGCTGGCGCAAGTCTACAACTCGAAGACGGTGGAAGCGTTGCGATAACCGGTGTTGATGGTATTGCCAGAGCTATTCTTTCAACTCAAAATAATCAAGAGAATCGATCTATCGAGGTCACAGCTAGAACTGCGATTTTCTCACAAATATTAGAAATTCAAGTTGTTGGCACACGAATAAATATCAATGGTTCATCCTCTGCGATTTTAAACAATCCCGTTCCTTTAACTATTAGTTTAGTCGACTCTGACGGTAACGGCATTGCGAACAAATCAGTCAGTTTAAGTGCTAGTAATGGACAGTTGAGTGACACCAGTCCCGTTACTTCGGTTGAAGGACAAATTACAGTAAACTACTCCAGTAATGTGGCAGGTTCAGATACAGTAGTTGCAGTCGCGCTTAATTCACAAAGTGAATTCTCAATAGCAGTGCAAGAAGACGATTTTTCTTTTACTGATGCGTCTGAAGATAATGATTCAGTTGAAGTTGAACTCAATACTTCAACACAATTAACACTACAGTGGTTAAAGAATGGCAGTGCATTTGCTAATGGAAGCGTAACGCTTACTTCTTCAAGAGGCCAGGTGGCTATTGCTAATGCCAATACTGATAGTGAAGGTTATGTGGTATTTATGATTCAATCCAATAATGCAGGCTTCGCTTCAATCACTGCAACAGGAATAGACGCACAAAACAATGAAGTGAATGCCAGAACATTGGTGGAGTTCGTCGCTACGGTGGCAGATAACATCATTGTTGATGGGACTCCGGACTCAGTGGCGCCAAATGGTCAAACTAGTACTATCACTTCAGTGGTTCGCGACCCAAATGGTAATTTGGTCAAAGGAAAAGTTATTAATTTTGTAGTGGATGATGTCAGTGGCGGCACCATCTCACCTAATCAAGCAACAACCAACAGAAGCGGTATCGCATCGACGGTTTACACTTCAAACGCAGTCAGTAGTTTTGAGGCAGTAAAAGTATATGCAACAGTATCGGATACCCCAACTGTTAGTAATTTTACAAGTCTGACTGTAGGCAATAGAGCGTTCGATATTTCGATTGGAACCGGACGCTTAATTGAATCTCCAGAGCAGTCTTCGTACTCGAAAGAGTTTTCGATTTTTGTGATTGATCCAGACTCAAATCCTGTACCTAATGCACTGATGACTTTTTCAGCTCCGCCAGTAAAATTTTCCGATGGAGGCGTATTTCGCAAAGGCTCCTGGTTTTATGACGTAGATAACGATATTTGGTTACAAGTAATCACTGCAACCTGCCCTAATGAAGATGTTAATGGCAATGGACTGCTTGATGTAGGAGAAGATTCTAATAATGATGGATTTTTAACGCCTGGAAATGTCGCCAGTATTCCTTCTTCGAGTACTACTGATGGAAATGGTCAGACCCTCATTAATATATTATACGCGAAACAGTTTGGTGCGTGGGTTGACTTGGATATTTCGGTTAATGCAGAATCCGCTGGAAGTGAATCATCAGAGAGCCAAGAGTTCCGTTTAGAGGTGTCGGCGATTGATTTAGTAGATGAAGCATCACCACCACCTAACAGCCCATATGGCGTCAGTGCTAACTGCAATAATACAATCTAGTAATTATGTATAAAAAGAAAGCCCAAAACCAGGGCTTTTTTTTTATACATATGTTGAATAATTAGGTCTGTTGAAAGGGATAGACGGAGCCTAAACATAATAACTGAGTCAATTCATCTAATGCTGTTCTGGACTCAATCAATAATTGCGGATCACTCAAGTCATTGACATCTAAAATATCGCGGTAATGTTTATCAACCCAGTTATTTAACCGCTCAAACTGAGCGTCGTTGATCAGGGTATGTTGATTCACTGCAGCATGCTCTGTTTCGGTCATGGCGACACGTAAACGCAAACAGGCTGGACCTCCTCCGTTACGCATACTCTCCTTAACATCATGGTAGTAGACATGTTTAATAGGTGTGCTTTGTTTAACGAGACTTGCTAAATATTCTGAAACAGCTGGGTTTTCTTGGCAGTTTGTCGGTGCAATAATCGCCATATCACCATTAGCAAGAGTAATAATTTGTGTGTTAAATAAATAACTTTTAATCGCGTCTTCAACGCTGACTTCATCGGTCTTCACGCAAATAAAATGCAACGCATCGCCAACAAATTTTTGTTTTATTTCAGCGATTGCTTGTGGCGATTGATGAAACGCTTGCTCGTGATAGAACAAAACATTTTGATTACCCACTGCGATAACATCATTATGAAACACACCTTGGTCAATCAAATCCGGGTTCTGCTGAATGTACACCACATTATTAGCGTTGAGACCATGTAATCTTGCCACTGCTTGACTCGCTTCAAATGTTTGACGGGCAGGGTACTTTTTAGGTGCAGGTTTACTGGTATCAAAAGCATGGCGCCCGTAAACAAAAATTTCTAAGCCTGTTTTGCCGTATTCGTTACAAAGGCGTGTGTGGTTAGCGGCACCTTCATCGCCAAAGTGATCGTTATCTGGCAAATGAACATGATGAGAAAAATGTTGTTGACTGGCAAACGTTGCTTGTAAAATTTTACCTGTAACTTGAGGCTCCAATGAACGATGATATTTATTGGTTAAATTTGCAGGGGTAAAGTGAATTTTCCCATCATTTGTATCAGCACTTGGTGAAACAGTTGCCGCATTGGCTGTCCACATGCTCGACGCTGAACAACAAGCATTAAATATAGCGGGAGACTGCCTAGCAGCCATGACTAAAACGTTGGCATCAGTCCCTCCAAAGCCTAATCGACGAAGTGAAGCAATGTCAGGGCGCTCCTGTGGCGCCAGAACACCTTGAACCATACCAAGGTCAGCAAGAGCCTTCATTTTAATTAGTCCTTGCTTAGCGGCCTCTTTAGGGCTGCTTGAAGCACTTGCATTATTCAACGACGCTACATTGCCGTAAGACAACCCAGCATAATTGTGAGTGGGTCCTACTAATCCATCAAAATTGGCTTCAAACTGTTTCATCTAAACCTCTATTATTTATTATCAATGGCAATTGGGTGTTTAAACCCAATATTTTTCGTCTTAAATCGCTTTTAAAAAACGAATGTGCGAGCATTATACTGTTTTAGTTTGTTATGCCAATCGAGCTGTTCGAAAAACGAGCAATACGAGCAGCTAAAAAAAAAGAATATTAGATAAGTATGAAGAAGAACTTGTTTTCTATTCATTTTGTCGATATATGTTAAAAAGCATTTTTGAGAGGTAACCGCCACATGGTGTATACCTAACCAATAAAAACCTATAAAAATCAAAGGTTAATACCAATTTATGGCAAAACATCTAGTCATTGTCGAATCACCGGCAAAGGCAAAAACGATTAATAAATATCTCGGCAAAGATTTTATTGTTAAATCTAGTGTCGGGCACGTAAGAGATCTTCCTCACAAGGCTGTGGGCAAAGTTGCGCCTAAAAAACCAGCAAAAGAACTTAAACTTCTCTCCGAAAAAAAGCGTGAAAATTATTTACGCGACTATGAATATAGAAAACTAGTTGATCGTATGGGTATCGATCCAAAAAACGATTGGCAGGTACATTACGATGTATTAGAAGGTAAAGAAAAAGTTGTAAATGAGCTCAAAAAGCTGGCTAAAAATGCCGATACTGTTTATCTCGCAACGGATTTGGATAGAGAAGGAGAAGCAATAGCTTGGCATTTACGTGAGTTGATTGACGAACCAGGCAAAAATTTTCAGCGAGTAGTGTTCAACGAAATTACTAAAAACGCTATCCAAGAAGCTTTTGCCCATCCTGGAAAATTGAATATCGAAATGGTGAATGCCCAACAAGCCAGACGTTTTTTAGACCGCGTTGTTGGTTTTATGGTGTCTCCGTTGTTATGGAAGAAAGTGGCACGTGGGCTGTCTGCAGGACGTGTTCAATCTGTGGCTGCTCGTCTAGTGGTGGAGCGTGAAAGAGAAATTAAAGCATTTGTACCTGAAGAATTTTGGGACTTACATGCGGACTTAAATACCGTTCAACAAACTACTTTACGGATGCAAGTTGCAAAAGAAAGTGGTGCTGCATTTAAACCAGTTAACAAGGTGCAAGCTGATAAAGCAGTAAAGTTTTTAGAACGCGCTAGTTATCAAGTGGTGAGTCGCGAATCTAAGCCGACACAAAGCAAGCCATCAGCACCGCTTATTACTTCTACTTTACAACAAGCTGCAAGTACTCGTTTGGGCTTTGGTGTAAAGAAAACCATGATGATGGCTCAGCGTTTATATGAAGCAGGTCACATTACTTATATGCGAACTGACTCAACTCATTTAGGTAAAGAGGCGGTAGATAGCTGTCGCGATTATATTAATGATAATTTTGGTAACGCTTACTTACCAGAAAATCCCATAAAATATGGCAGTAAAGAAGGCGCACAAGAAGCACATGAGGCTATTCGTCCTTCTAATGTTCTTCTGAAATCTGAATCAATTAGTGAAGTAGAGCGGGATGCTCAGCGTTTATACGAACTCATTTGGCGTCAATTTGTTGCCTGTCAAATGACCCCCGCTAAATATGACGCCAGCACTATAAGAGTTAAATCAGGCGAATTCGAGCTTACCGCGAAAGGTCGTGTATTAAAGTTTGATGGTTGGACAAAAGTACAAAATCCGCAGCGTAAAAAAGGTGAAGAAGATTTATTGTTGCCTGATGTAAAAGAAGGCGAAAACTTAACTCTAAAAGCTCTTGAACCCAAGCAACACTTTACAAAACCTGTGGCACGTTTTAATGAAGCATCTTTGGTTAAAGAATTAGAAAAACGTGGAATTGGACGTCCATCGACCTACGCTAGTATTATTTCAACCATCCAAGACAGAGGTTATGCACGGATCGAAAGTAAACGATTCTATGCTGAAAAAATGGGTGAGATAGTGAACGATCGATTGTTAGAAAATTTTGATGATTTAATTGGTTATGATTTTACTGCCAATATGGAACAACAACTGGATGCAGTGGCATTAGGAAAGGCTTCATGGAAAGGTGTACTAAACGAATTTTATGAGGATTTTGAAAAAAAGCTTGTAATAGCCGAAAAATTGCCTGAAGAAGGTGGCATGCGTTTAAACCAAGCTGTGCCTACCGATATAGCTTGCGCAAAATGTGACCGTCCGATGAATGTTCGCACGGCCAGTACAGGCGTGTTTTTGGGATGTTCTGGATACAGCTTACCCCCAAAAGAACGTTGCACAGGCACCATGAATTTAACTTCCGGTGATGAAGTTATTAAGGTTGAAGACGAAGAAGAATTAGAAACCGAAGTGTTGCGTTCTAAACGTCGTTGTGAGGTTTGTGGTACAGCTATGGATAGCTACCTGGTTGACGAGTCCCGCAAGTTACATGTATGTGGTAACACGCCAACGTGTGAAGGTATTTATGTAGAAAAAGGTACCTTTAAGATTAAAGGGTATGAAGGCCCTATCCTTGAGTGTGACAAGTGCCAATCTAATATGGAATTGAAAAGTGGACGCTTTGGTAAATACTTTGGGTGTACTAACGAGGAATGCAAAAATACTCGCAAATTACTCAGAAACGGTGAAGCTGCACCTCCCAAGGAAGACCCCACTGATTTGCCTGAGTTAGAATGTGTTAAATCTGATGCACATTTTGTACTCAGAGATGGTGCATCTGGAATATTCTTAGCAGCCCACAATTTCCCTAAATCAAGAGAAACCCGAGCCCCTAAAGTAGACGAACTTGCTAGATTCAGAGATAGGATCTCTCCTAAGTTTTACTATTTAGCTGATGCACCCGCAAAAGATCCTGATGGTAGCCCTTCTATCGTGCGTTACAGCCGAAAGACTAAACAGCAGTATGTTATGTCAGAAAATGAAGAAGGCAAAGCGACGGGCTGGTCCGCATGGTGTACCGACGAAAAATGGGTTGTGGAAGATAAGCGTAAGAAACCTAAAAAGTAATGTAGGTCTTAATATTAGTATTTTACGGCAGTTTCTGGCTGCCGTATTGTTCTAAAGTCAATCAAATTTAATCAAAATGGCATTCAACTATGGCGCTGTCTTTACAAGAACAACTACTCAAAGCTGGCTTAACCAATAAGAAAAAAGCAAACCAAGTTCGGCAACAAAAAAATAAACAAGCAAAAGCACAAAAAAATCACAATGTGGTAGAAACAAATGAAGCAAAGTTAGCTGCTGCTGATCTCGTTGAAGCTAAAAAAACAAAAGACAGACAGCTAAACCAAAAAACAAAACAAGAAGCAGAGAAAAAGGCACTTGTTGGGCAAATTAAGCAGCTAATTGAAACCAATAAGCAGCCAAAATTTGGTGGCTCCGGCCGCAAAGAAGAAGTTGCTTGCAACTTTACTGATGGCACTTTAATCAAACGTATGTATGTCAGCCCATCGACCCAAAAACAAATTACCCAAGGTAAGCTTGCAATTGTTAAGCTAAATGATGGTTACGAGCTAGTGCCGACGCCAGTTGCGGATAAAATTGCAGAACGAGATGAGGCATGTGTTGTCTATCGTGCTGACAATATAAGTGACGCGGATCAGAAAAGCAGTGAAGATGATGACTGGTACGCAGACTACGACATTCCAGATGATTTAAGCTGGTAAATAAAATAATCAACTATAGGTTCTTAAATATAATTTTTGAGTTGTTTTAGGTGCCACTATTTCGGTGCACCTAAGGCACGATTAATCTATCGCTAAGACCAAGGTAGCTTCATAATAGTTTACCTAACTCTCCACTTTAAATCGGTTTTGATTTTCGATGATATAAGTGGTTAGCCTGAGTGTAAATAAGGCACAGGTTTTATGTTACCCTCATAAGCATACCGATAAGATAATCGTATCAGTATAACTTTTTTAGCGTTTTACTAAATTCCAACTCCTGATGTTACTTACCGTCCGCCAGCAAAATAATCTGAACGTGATCTCGACTAATATTTTTGGTCTAAAAATTTAAACGCTTAAATAAATTGTCGAGTTAATATTACTTTTTACAATAAAAGACGACTCATCACAGATTAAGACACAGGGCTTGAAGAGATAAGTAGTTGACGAATACTCGCCCCATTTCAAATATATTGACAGTTGCTAGATTACCTTCCGAACGTTTTGAAAACGAGAGCTAAATTAATTAAATTTATCGCTGTAAATAACCTTAGCGATGGTTAATGCTGAGCCTTATCCGTAATGGCAAGATGAGTAATTTAGAATGAAAATCGTAACTGACTTTACCTGTAAACGTTTATCACCAAGATGAGCGGCTTCGATAAACACGATTAGGCTATTCAAAACACTCCAGTATATTTTGCGGGTACGGCTCAATTTTAAATTAGTAAAGTGACGTACATAGTCTCATCTATTAAAATCAAAAATAAATTGTAAACAGGTGGTTTAATCGATACCAAAGCGGATAGTTTAACACTTTCACCTAAGCACTTAATTATGAAACCAGAGGTATGTCACATAGAATTTTTTGCTATATGTTGCCTCTTAGTTTTAATGATAGGGTTTGTTACATATTTCATTGCACAGAGACACATCAATGATCACTAAACAAACCGCTATCAATTATGATCATCTGGCAGACAACACCCCCATCTTGATAGGCATTGGCCAACACCTTTTGCAAAAATACCCCTCTGAAATAGAAAACTTTCAATCTCCGGCTGATTTAGCAGCGGTGGCTGCCATAAATGCTTTAGCCGATGCGGGAATTAGTTCAGCAGTTACTGAGATTGATACTATTGCTTGCGTTCGATTATTTTGTGATTCCACTCCCCTATGGCCATCGCCATTTGGCGCAAGTAATAACCTACCCGAATCGATATCACGCAGAATTGGCGCGTCGCCAAAACACCGGGTTTATAGTGAGGTCGGAGGTACCCAACCCATTCAGCTGATGGCAGAGATGTTTCAAGCTCTTGCAAAAAATGAGAAACAACTGGTTTTGTTAAGTGGTGTTGAAGCTATCGGTACCCAAAAATTTGCTCATAAGCTGGGCATAAACCTCGATTGGCGTGAAGATTACGCTGATGTCGAACTAGAAGACCGAGGCTATGGAAAGTCTTTTGTGGCTGATGTAGAAACTTACAATGGCTTAACGCTACCTATCTACTATTACTCTTTAATAGAAAATATGCGGGCCACAAATGCGGGTTCAAGCTTAAAGGCACATTCAGAAGCGATGGCGCAAATGTGGGCACCTTTTAGTAAGCGAGCAGCTGAAAATCCCTATGCACAGTTTCCACAAGCCTTCACTGCTCAAGAGTTGCTTGTCGAGCAAAAAGATAATTATCGGCTTACGATCCCGTATACAAAACGGTTTGTATCCCAAGACGCGGTGAACCAGTCGGCGGCTTTACTACTGACCACTGTGGGTAAAGCAAAAAGCTTAAAAATAGACCCGGCTAAATGGGTGTTTCTTCACGGTTATGCCGAAGCTTATGACGCACCTGTGTATCTTCGTCCGAATGTTGGTTGCTCTGCAGCTATGGCTAAAGTGATAGAAGAAACGCTGAAAATAGCGGATACAACTGTGGCTGATATCGATCACTTTGAAATATACAGCTGCTTTCCCTGTGCGGTCAGTAGCGCGTGTGAAGTTTTGGATTTACCCACCGATGGCAGTGTGCCATTAACCCAGACCGGCGGTTTACCGTTTTTTGGTGGTCCAGGTAACAACTACAGCATGCACGGAATTGCCGAAATGGTAAATACTCTGCGACGCCAGCCTGATGACTATGGATTAGTCACCACAAATGGTGGCATGTTATCCAAACATGCCGCAGGCGTATTTTCTTGCCAACCACATTCTGTTTCGGGTAAAAAACTCGATTGGTCCAAGATCACCTTAAGCAGTTACACAGCCGCAGATTTTCCTAGTTGTACACCTGCAGTCATAGCGCAAGGAAAACCGCATAGGGAGTCGCTAAGTGAGCAGCTAATTGCCCCACAAAAAGCTAAAGTCATCAGCTTCACCGTCATCTATGCCCGTAATGAAGCGAATTGTTGTGTTGTGATCGCCGAAAATGAAAAGGGGGAACGTTTTGTGGCTCACAGTACTGAAACCGAGGTGATTGCAGCAGCGCAAAGCGCCGCACCTTTTGGCCGAGCTATAATCGTTACTGCAAAAGCAAAAGAAAATCATTTTGTATTTTGTGATTAAACACGATCAGTTCAAACCTAGTATAAATGGGGCTAGTTACATGCTGTAAATATAATTTTCCTGATGTGTTTCTGAAATTGGAACAATGACTATTAACTCAACATAATCAGAGTCTATTGCGAAGTACATGGACTTGTT
>CAZMDX010000119.1:0-5130 GCA_964564805.1 uncultured Pseudoalteromonas sp.
TCGAGCAATTGTTTTAAATCTTCAATTTGTTTTGATGTCATATTTTGTGCTGCTAATCGGCACGCCATACCCTCTAGAGATTCTCTGACTCGGAAAATTTCAAGTAATTGCTCAGTTGACAATGTAACCACACGATAACCAATATTAGCTTTGCGCTCTAGAAGCCCTGAACCTTCTAAACGTGATAAGGCATCACGTAATGTACTTCGGCTAATTTCATAATATTTGGCAAGTTCAGGTTCACTTAACTTGGAGCTAGTTGGTATATCACCCTCAACAATACGCTGGCGAAGATCAGTAAACACCATATCTGCACGAGTAATACCAGGCGATGAACTAGTGAATATTTGCAAAGTTATATTGTCGACAATAATTTAAGATAAACACATGTTATAGCTTTAAAAAAAAATAACAAGGCCCAACTGTCGACAATAGAATCAGTATTAAAGAAACAAATAAATTAGTCGAGTACCGTTTCTAAACTTGATACACAGTAATCAACATTTTTTTGACTTGAACTGCAACCCATCAAACCAATTCGCCATACCTTACCGGCTAATTCGCCCAAGCCAGCGCCAATTTCCAAGTTGAATTCATTTAGCAACCGATTACGAACCTCTGCATCATTAACACCGACAGGAATTTTGACCATATTTAATTGTGGCAGGCGATAATTTTTTTCAACAACAAACTCTAACCCAAGTTTTTCTAACCCATATTTTAAATTCAGATGGTTTTGGTCGTGTCTTGCATGGGTATTTTGAAGTCCTTCTTTGTGTAAAATTAGGAGCGATTCGTGTAAGGCATAGATACTATTGACAGGAGCAGTATGATGGTAAGCACGTTTACTATTTTTACCTTCTTTTCCCCCTCGCCCCCAATAACCCATGACCAAATCCATATCTAAAAACCAACTTTGCACACGATGCTTGCGCTGTTTTATGACTTCGATAGCTAGGTCACTGAAAGAGACAGGTGATAATCCTGGAACACATGATAGGCATTTTTGCGTACCTGAATAAATAGCATCAATTTGCCATTCATCTACTTTTAATTCACTACCACCTAAAGATGTCACAGCATCAACTATTGTTAAACAGCCGAATTCTTTAGCCAATTGACACAATGCCTTAGCATCATTTAACACACCTGTTGAGGTTTCAGCATGGACAAATGCCAAGGCTTTAGCATCAGGATTAGCCTGCAGTGTTTCCCTTACTTTATTCAAATCTGTAGGTTCACCCCATTTATCTTGCACCATAATTGCCTGCCCACCACAGCGCTGAACATTTTCTTGCATACGCCCACCAAACACACCATTTTGGCATACAATAACCTTATCGCCCGGCTCAACTAAATTAACAAAAACAGATTCCATGCCCGCAGAACCCGGTGCTGAAATAGGCATAGTTAAGGTATTGTTAGTTTGAAATACAAATTGTAATAGTTGTTTTACTTCATCCATTAAGTCAACAAACTTTGGGTCTAAATGTCCAATCGTTGGTCTAGACAATGCCTCTAGAACTTGTGGGTATACGTCTGAAGGACCAGGTCCCATTAGAACACGTGAAGGGGGTATAAAAGATGAAAATGATTGCGACATATATATTCCAAACTAAGGCTAAACTAAGGCTAAATTTACCTATCAATATTTACAGTATTAACTCTTCGCTTCAAGACAACCATAGCGAGCATAAACAACAAAAATAATTGCGTATTTAAATGTCTTGCATTAGAAAAAGGGTTAACTAGTAAAGTATTTATATTTAAGATAAGTATTAAGGTATTGTTTTATATAAATAATTAAATTAACTATGAAAATTGTTTATTTTTTACACAAACTTAACCTATTATAACAAATCAAGTTTCATGATTTTTATTGTATTTTAAATTAATGTTGACTGTTTTGATTAGCGCACGGCTCTAACAAAGAGCCATTCCCCTGAGCCCGATCTGGAAACAGTTTCGGGCTTTTTTTTGTCTTTAGCTTCAACATACCTTTAATTGAGTTGAGAATTTTTTAGCATTATCAACATAATATTGAGCCGATTTTTCAAGTTTTTTTTGCTGTAACTCAGGTATAGTTTTAATTATCTTTGCCGGCGACCCCATCACCAGAGAACCATCAGGTATGTGCATGTTTTCAGTAACTAAGCTGTTGGCACCTATTACACAATATTTACCAATTTTCGCACCGTTCAACACAACAGAATTGATCCCAATCAAACTGTAATCTCCTACTTCACAACCATGTAACATCACTTTATGACCTATGGTGACACCTTTACCAATAATTAAAGGCACATCAACATCGGTGTGTAATACCGAACCATCCTGTACATTACTGTTTTCACCAATAGTGATGACATCACAGTCACCTCTTATAACGGTGTTAAACCAAACACTGCTGTTTTGCTTCAATACAACGTTACCTATTACGTGGGCACCAGGTGCAATATAAACTCCTTCAGCAACATGTACATGGTTATCTCCTAATGAATAAATCATTTGTTGTCTCCTATTTTGCGCAATAGCCCTTCTTGCATGGTTGATGCAACCAACTTACCGTCACGATTAAAAAATTGTCCTCTAACCAAGCCTCTTGCCCCCCCAGAGAATGGGCTCTCAGCACAATATAATAACCACTCGTCAAAATCGAAAGGATGATGAAACCACATTGAATGATCAATCGTTGCCATACGAATGTTTTTATCTCTTGTAGACACTCCATGAGGATGAAGTGCCGTCGATAATAAATGATAATCAGAAGCATACGCCAGCATCACTTGATTAAGGTTGACGTTACCAGACAATACTTCTTGTGCCCTCATCCATATATAGCGTTTTGGCTGTTGCACTATTTTTTTAGCTGGATCAACGTAATTAACGGTGCGCATATCGATAGGTTTGTGATATCCGATGCTTTCGCACATGCGCCCAGGTTTATCTTGATTATTACCGAAGACATCTATATCAGACCTTATGTCTTGCGGTGGTGGTACATTGGGCATGTCAGCATATTGATGTTCAAGGCCTGTTTCGGGCGATTGAAAGGATGCGGTCATATAAAATATATTCCTTCCATTTTGAATAGCTTTTATTCTTCTGGTCGAGAAACTGCGGCCGTCTCGAACTTTTTCTACGTCAAAGTCCACCGGTTTATTTGGATCTCCGGGTAATAAAAAATAGCTATGGAATGAATGTGTAACTCGACCCTCGGGTAACGTCAGTTGAGCTGCGGCAAGTGCCTGACCTAAGACTTGACCACCGAATAACGCTCGAAACCCTAAATCCCAACTTTGACCACGAAACAAACCTTCTTCAATTTTATCTAAGGTTAATAGCTCTACTAGTTTTACTTCTGACATAAGCTCTCTTTATTTCATTCATTCATACACTATTTGAATTGACCCTGTGTGTATTGATGAGGATCCTTCGGGTAAAATTTTTCAGGTAATTGACCTTGGTGGGTAAAAAATCGCGTATCTTTAAACGGCAATTTCATAAAACCTGATATCCCAAGCCCTTCGATAATGGGGATAAGATCAATAACATCTTTTAATAGACTCTTAAACTCTAATTCCATGCTGTGATTTAGCAACTTGTAATCGCTATGTATTTTAAGGTGAGTGGGTAAAGACTCAAAAATAATACAGCCAGTATGGTGAATACTATTTAATTGCCTAATAACAGCCATTAACTGTTGAGGCAGGGTTAACAACTCGTCTGGGTCGTCACCGTCTTCAAAATAAGAATGCATTCGGCTATCATGCTCGGTGAGTGATACTGCACTCAATTCGAAAGGTATTTGCATACTTTTCTCAGGGATAAAAACACTATTTTCATCATTTCGTTCAATATGCAGCGTATCGCGTGCGTTAAACATACAACACTTAAACACACCATTTCGGTTAATCGCTCTGGCAAAATGTACAACATTATTGACTGACGCTTCAAATGAAGTTTGTAAGCTTGTGTCATATAAGTTCAGACTTGAGTCAATAAATACTCCAGTGTCTTCCCACCTTACGGCTAAGCCACCCACCACAGGGTACTTTCCTAAGCGACTGACAGCTGCAACAAAAGCTTTTTCGGTATCGCCCATTCCTTGCATATAATTTTTATAATATCGTTCAAACTGAGCGTCGTCGATACACCTTAAGTCTTGTTTTGTTTGGTAGGCCTCTATTCGTAAAAATGACTTACGAGAACTGTAAACAACAGAATCAATTTCTTTATTATGAAGACTGACACTGGTCGGTATTAATGAAACATGTGAATGCTGGATCTCTTCATTTAATACCAAATTTTTCATAAATTGCATATTGTTAATGAAATAATCCCCTCCCCGTTCTCGCTGTTCTAGTGAGTCACTCATCATAGCGGTTAAGGTTTTGGCTAGTTCTTGTGGTAACCCAAGTGAATTTGGACCGATAACATTATGCCCAAAACGACTCGATTGACCTGATGCTAATGCATATAAAGTACTGGCTAAGCCTTGTTCGTCGAACCGCACAGAAGATAATCCACCATTAAGCTGATCTTCACCGATAAAATATACATCGCCAAGACGCGCATTGGTTTGTTGCATGTCGCTAGACATTAAATCCATTATATTAGAACCGACAAACTGTCCTTGGTGGTCAATTTGTGCAAAAACGGATGACCCCCAATCTATCAATCCTACTTTTTTGCTAATTTCATCAAACACAATATTAGAAGGTTTGATATCACCATGAACGATAGGTTTATTTTGTCCGTGCTGTTGATGACCGCGCAAATACAATAATATATCAGCCAGTTGTACCGCTAGGTTTATAATCAAACTTACCGATAGTGGCCCATATTTTAAAGATATCTTTTCTAAATCTTCGCCTTTGGCTCTGTCCATGACCAAAACAGACTGTTTATTGATCTGCTGATATTGGATTAGACGAGGTACATAGGGATGTTCGACCAAGCTCAACATGTACGCTTCTTCTTCCAATCTGTCTTGGACATGTTGAGGTAAATTTATTCGTGAAAACTTAAATACTTGTTGTTGGATGTGTGTGTGTGTTTCACAACTGTTTTGTGTGGTTATTGTAGTTGATAGTGAGTCAGCAAAAGTACCTGAAAAAACAAAGCCAA
>CAZMDX010000120.1:0-2588 GCA_964564805.1 uncultured Pseudoalteromonas sp.
TGAAGATTTCCTGACTATTAATGGCAGCATCTATCGAATCAAATAAGGGACTCTGGCCTCGCCATTGATAAGTGATACCGACACGTTCTCTGTTTGATTCATCAAACGTATAGAAATCGTAATAAGTCGCTGATTGTCGTGAAAGGGGTGTACCTTTAGATTCATTATCAAAATTTTCAAACACTAATCCAAGCTCATGATTATCCCCAAACGCATAATTTAGTTTCCCTAAAACGTTAAGTTTATCGCTATCGTATGGGTTAGCTTGACCACGCTCTGGGCCTTCAATGTTCGCACCATTCTTATGCGCTTTAGTCTCACTGCCATCACGTTTAGTGAGAATGACTAAGCCTTCAACTTGCCCAACACGTCCCGCTAGCCCAACACTTAATAAGGTCTCTTCGTCACGGCCATCGTAACCCGCTTTGACACTCCCCCCAAAGTCATCACCACTAACAGATAAATAATCACTAGGGTCTTTAGTGGTATACATAACAGCCCCACCCAAAGCTCCGCTGCCAGCGATAACAGAATTAGCGCCTTTGAGAATTTCAATAGTTTTAACACTTTCAATCTCTATGGCATTTCGGGTAGAACTATACATGCCATATCGGCTGAAGGTGATAGGGTCGAGACTTTCACCTTGGGATAGACCATCGACTGTGATCGCCACGGCATCGCCCTCTAAGCCACGTATATTGAAGCCATTATCACCAAATCGATTACCCGTGGTATTCACCGTCACACCAGGAATATAACGTACTGTGTCATAAATATCAGTGATCAGTTCAGCGTCGATTTTGTCTGCATTAATGACCGTAATCACAGCACTTTCGGTTGGTGTTGATTCACTTGTTACTGTAGTTTTTTCAAGAGTCTCTTGCGCATTTGCCATAGAAGTTAAAGCGACTGCAATAGCTAAACTTAAAATTTTTCGATTAGTTCTCATGTTCTCTCCATTGATACAATTAATAACACAAATGATTTTTATTACGTAAATGTTATGGTCATATTTATATGTGATTGGTTTTGTTAAGTCTTGGTGGTTTGTCAGCAAACAAAGCCTGACGGTTAAGGTCTTACCTCAACTAATGTGATGTGATTATTTAACGGCAAGGATAATGACGAAGTCAGTCCCTTGCGGATTGCTACTGTACCTAACTCACCTTTGGCTGGTAATGTGTGTTCCAGCCAGCCAGTCCCAGTATCAATCGCAACCTTTTGATAATCATGGCCTCCTCCTTCTCTTGCAGCTTCCATATGCAACCAGTATTTCCCTGGCTCCACCGGTTGGCCCTGATCATTGAGATAATTCCAGGTTAAATGATACTTCCCAGGTAACCTAGTTGGGCGAGCGATAGCTTCAAGTACGCCAGGTATTTTGCGGCCTACCCTTCGCCACCAACGGGTATTTTCCTTAGCCCAGCGTTCACTTTCTCCGAGTAACATTAAATGCCTGATACTTTTATTACGTGTGTCTGTTATCCAAAGTGCTAAATAAGGACGATGGTACTTTCCTTCGTTAATGTGTGGAATTTGATATTCAATACTCAGATTGTTTTCTGGCTGATCAGGTAAACTATTGTTGTTCAACATAAAGTTATGCCATCCTTTTGAAGTGAATTGTATGCCAGCACTAGTTATAGCGGCTTCTACTCCATTCAAGCTATTAACCCAATCAATTCCTTGGCTAGCAGATTGTGTGCTTAAGGCAGTAGCCACAGCATCTGCAGTTGCTGCGTCAGGCGCAATAACCACCGCGTAAGGTGCCTTATCCATTGGCCAGCCATCAATTGGTTGTAATATATGACTGAATCTTCTGCGTTCTATTTCGACATACCTATGCTGATGACCACTGGATGCCACGGCGACTGCTGGCACTGAAATAGTCAGTTTCGCATGTGTGTCCGTCAATGTTTGATCATCATTTAGTAAACCCACTGACCACTTATCGCTGTTTTTGGGTTTACCCCAAAACAACATATCGCCGCCAATATCTAACTTAATGCCTGTTGCTTGAGGTAGCGCAAGTCTCAACTCAAGCATAAGTAAGTCAATAACATATCCTTTGGCTAATCCTGCTGGGTCTAGCTGAACATTTTCAGCTAACGTGACATCTTGACCTTGCCACTTAGTCGACCATACAAGATGTTGAATATCTCTAGCTATGCGCCGCATTTCCACCCTATCGGGCACAAGTTGAACTGCTTGAGCTTGTTGCCAAACCTGCTTGAGCTTACCCATACGACAACTAAATATGCCCTTTGTGATGTCATACCACTGATCACATAATTTTATAACCGCGCGTAATTCTTGAGGCGCTTGTTTCAACATGCCGCTTCGGTTGAGCAAAGTAATACTGCTATTTTGTTGCCATGTGGATAAGATACTTTCTAAGCGCTTAGCTTCTTTTGATATTTTATCAACGGCTACTTGCGACTGCTTTTTTTCTATACCGTATATTGTCAAATCAAGGGATGTGCCTAACACACCTTCTAAATGAATTTTCTGCTGAGCCAAACAAAGAGGTGTACTTAAACCAGTGGCCAGAAAAAATGCAATCTGAAGCCACTGATTTCTTTTCGTCT
>CAZMDX010000121.1:0-1562 GCA_964564805.1 uncultured Pseudoalteromonas sp.
GGTACACCCTGTCATCGATTTGTTAGCAATGACTCGAGGTGTCGCGCGTTTTTATCATTGTTCGGTGAGTGAGTTAAAAACAGCCACGCAAGGCAAAGGCAAAAATGAGAAAAGAAAAATCGCCATGCACTTGTGCCAAGAATTGGCTGGGGCGAAATTATCCACACTAGTTAAGTATCTTAATCTTACTGCTATTGGGTCGGTGAGCAGTGCCACTCAACAAGTCAGACAAGAGCTACAAAATGACCAAGTATTTAATCGCAAATTAGTTTGTATTATCAAAAACATCATTGAAAAATCGACCTGATCCCTTTTCTTTTCAACTGCTTAATCTGAAACGGCGCTTATTAGGCCTGTCTAAAAGGTATTATAATTTAACTTATACTTACAAATTTATGAATGAAGGTTTATTATGAGATGTAGGTTTTTTAAAAACGGGCTTAGCAATTAATTCGCATATCTTGATTTTAATGAATAATGTGAAATATAGTTTGATTGGCCTTTCTTTATACATAATGAAGGAGAGAAAAAATGTTTGGTGAGTCAATTGAAATATTTGCCCGTTCAGGTAAAAGTTTTGGCAATCTAATTACTAATTTGTTGACTGTAGGTATTTCTACAATCACGCTAATTTCTTTAACTACAACGGCACATGCTACAACATTTGCTGGTGGTCAAAATGGTGTTGTCATTTTACAACAGCCAATCAATACCTCATTTATTAGGGTCTCTGGTCCAAGCGGTTTTTTTGTTGAAACAAAGAGTAACATCATTCAAGCAACCGACGGTCAGTTGATGCCAGATGGACAATATAGCTTCGAATTGTCGGGTGAGGTTCGTACCGCAAGCGATCAAGATCAGGTTCAATATCGAGTCAATACGTCACAAAATAACGGGCGCTCGGGACGTGATGTCAATCAATTATCTAGTCAAACCGTTGTTAAAGTATTGGAAACGGGCAATTTCAGGATACTCAATGGCGAAGTGATTATTGAAAGTGGTGAGGGAGAGCAAAATGAACGTTAATTTACAGATGCGAACAGTACTTTTTGTTAGTGTATTAATTTTACTTAGCTCCCCTTTAATGGCAGATAATGTGATTAATGATGATCATATTATTATTGGCAGTTCATGTGTTGGTGTTGATTGTAATAACGGTGAAAGCTTTGGGTTTGATACCATTCGATTAAAAGAAAATAATTTAAGAATAAAATTTGAGGATACGAGTAATAGTGCAACTTTTGCTACCAATGACTGGCAAATAACCATAAATGATTCTGAAAGCGGTGGTGCGAATAAATTTTCTATTGATGATGTTGATGGTGGCACCATACCTTTTACTATCGAAGCAACGGCTCCTAATAACACTTTATATTTAGGTAATAAAGGACGAGTAGGTTTTGGCACTACCACTCCTTTGGAAAAGCTGCATGTAGTTCACGGTAATTCTCCAAGCCTCAGACTTGAGCAAGATGGCAGCAGTGGATTTACGTCCCAAGTCTGGGATATGGGCAGTAACGAAGCTAACTTTTTTATCCGAGATGTGACTAATGGCTCTACAC
>CAZMDX010000122.1:0-2881 GCA_964564805.1 uncultured Pseudoalteromonas sp.
GCTTGGTCAAACAACACACCAGTCCACTGTGCAAACAGTTCTTCATCTTGTACATCAGCTAATAATTTAACTAGCTGGTGTTCAGGGTTGAGTTCAAAAGAATACTGAGCCTCAGGTACCGGTTGACCTGCTGACTGCATCAGCTTAATCATTTGTGTCGTCATGCCTTGCTCGTCAGCGACAATACAAGCTGGTGAGTCAGTCAAACGATGTGTAAATTTAACATCTTTCACCTTATCGCCAAGCGCAGTTTTCACCCGCTCAGTCAAACCTTCAACCTGCTTTTCTGCTTCTTCTAAAGCTTTTTTGCTCTCTTCGTCTTCTAAGTCACCTAAATCTAACGCACCGTGGGTAATAGATTGAAAGGACTTTTCATCAAACTCAGTCAAATGAGACATTAACCACTCATCTACACGGTCTGCCATTAACAACACTTCGATTCCTTTCTTACGGAAGATCTCTAGGTGTGGGCTAGACTTAGCGGCTTTGTAGTTATCAGCAGTAATATAATAGATTTTGTCCTGCTTTTCTTGCATACGACTAATATAATCTGCAAGAGAAACAGTTTGAGCTTCTGAGTCGGTGTGAGTAGAGGAAAAACGCATCAAACCAGATATTTTTTCTTTGTTAGCGAAGTCCTCAGCAGGGCCTTCTTTTAATGCATTACCAAACTCTGCCCAAAATGCTAAATACTTTTCAGCATCATTTTTAGCAATTTTTTCAAGCATTTGTAAGACACGTTTCGTACAACCTTGACGCATTGCTTGAGTCACTTTATTGTCTTGCAATATTTCACGAGACACATTTAACGGCAAATCATTTGAATCCAATAAACCTTTTACAAAACGAAGGTATGTTGGCAACATTTGTTCTGCGTCATCCATAATAAATACGCGTTGAACATAAAGCTTTAAACCATGTTTATGATCACGATTCCACATATCAAACGGGGCTTTGCTTGGAATGTATAACAAACTGGTATATTCAGTTTTACCTTCAACTTTATTATGTGACCACGTCATAGGATCACTAAAGTCGTGAGAGATATGTTTGTAGAATTCTTTGTATTCGTCTTCGCTCACATCAGACTTGTCACGCGTCCAAAGCGCAGTCGCTTTGTTTACTGCTTCCCAAAATGCCGGTACTGCAGGAATTTTAGTCTCGTCAGGGCCATCACGCTCTGGCTCTTCTTCTTTAAACATTTTGACAGGAATACTAATATGATCGGAATATTTGCTCACGATTGAGCGCAAACGCCAATCATCTAAAAATTCTTTTTCGTCTTCTTTTAAATGCAGAGTCACTTGTGTACCGCGACCCACTTTTTCAACATCGGCGATAGTAAACTCACCTTCACCTGCTGATTCCCACTGTACACCATGAGACTTGTCGTCACCGGCAACACGTGTATGTACTGTGACTTTATCAGCTACGATAAAAGCTGAATAAAAACCTACACCAAATTGACCAATAAGCTGTGAATCTTTAGCATCGTCGCCAGACAATTTACCAAAAAACTCTTTTGTGCCTGACTTAGCAATGGTACCCAAATGTGCAATCACATCAGCTTTGTTCATACCAATGCCATTATCAGCAATAGTAATAGTGCCTGCGTCTTTATCGATACTGAGCTTGACGTGTAAATCACCATCACCTTCGTAAAGGCTATCGTTAGATAAGGCTTTAAAACGTAATTTATCTGCAGCATCAGCCGCATTAGACACTAATTCACGTAAAAATATTTCTTTGTTCGAGTAAAGCGAATGGATCATCAATTGAAGTAATTGTTTTACTTCAGTTTGAAATCCATGAGTTTCTTGTTGGGCTGCTTCAGCCATAGCCAAGTATCTCCTGAGTTGTAGTTGCTAAAATGACGGGTATGAGATGTGGTCGCTTAGTTTGTTTTCAAGGATAATTTCATAATTTGTTTTTAATTGGCTGCTAAACAAGCGTCACTGAATTACACTCAAGTCTCTGGGTTAAGCCATTGGGGCTTAAACACATTGGATGTGAGGTTATATGCCAATAGCGTTAGACGAGTTGCAAACCGCCGTATGGATCTACGATGTTGAGCAGTACTCTATTGTTTGGGCCAATAAAGCGGCTCTAACGTTATGGGATAGCCCGTCAGTTGCAGCGCTAAAAAAAAGAGACTTAAAAACAGGGATGTCGGCTGCCGTACAAGACAGTCTCCTTCAATACCAACAAGCATTTAAACAAAATCAAGTGATTCAAGAAAACTGGCTTTTCACCCCAAAGGGCAAAGATACGCAAGCCTTTTGTCAGTTCTCTGGCTATCTATTAGCTGATGGTAGAATGGCGATATTGGTTGAAGCAACCACATCCAACATGCAACACCCTTGCGCGCATTTTAGTTCCACAACTGTTATTTCAAGTTATACGATTAACGGCGAGTTCATAAGTGGCAATTCTCCTTTTATCACAGAATTTGGCCACCAAACTGCATATTTGGATACGTTGGTGTGCGATCCCAACATGCTGCAAAATATCTATCAAAGTATTCAACAAGATTTACGCTTTGAAGACGATGTGTTGATGAATACAGCGAAGGGGGAAACCTGGTATCGCCTCATTGCTGACAAGGCACAAAATGCAGCAGGAAAGCCGACTATATTGCTTCATCATTACGATATCCATGAACGCAAGAAAACCGAACAAACCCTACGCCATCAGGCTTGGACTGACCCTCTCACAGGTTTACTTAATCGCAGGGGGTTAACCCATGCCCTAAAACTCAGTGTGGAGGCTGAGACACCGTTTACCTTGCTGTATATCGACTTAGACGGGTTTAAGATGGTAAACGACTCATCAGGCCATGGCACAGGAGACCTTATTTTATCAGAAGTAGCCGATAGGTTGC
>CAZMDX010000123.1:0-3381 GCA_964564805.1 uncultured Pseudoalteromonas sp.
CAAAGATTGGCAGTTTTTTAAAACCTGGATAACCACAATACTAGTGCGCGAAAATGCCCGTAGGTATGCAAAAGGCAAGTATAATTTAGTCGATTATGATGACGAGTTATATAGTCCAATTATCGATTTGCCAGAGTTCGAACTAGATGATAAAGATTGGTTATTACATTTTGTTAAAGTTTTACCTAAATTATATAGAGAGCCTATGTGGTTGTTTCTTCAAGGTAATAAATGTGAAGACATTGCAATTCATTTACAATTAAATCTGAACACTGTTCTTACTCGGCTAAAAAGAGCGAGAAGGCATATTTTCGCGAGGATAGAACCCTGAGTAAATTTAATATTTTGTTGATTGAAGATGATGAGGGGCTGTGGCCATTATATTCTAAATCACTTAAAAACTTGAATGTAGTCCTGACAAAGGTTGCTACTGCTGCACAAGCATACAAAATGCTGCAATCTCAAAAGTTTGACTTGGCACTTGTGGATTACCATTTACCTGATGCAACAGGGATCTCAATTGTTGAGCGTTATGGTCATATGCTTGCCTGCGTATTGGTGACCGCGATGGGCGATGAAAATTTAGTGTTGGAAGCCATACAAAAAGGGGCCAAAGATTACGTTGTTAAAGACGCGAGTTGTCATTTTTTGAAACTATTACCTGGGGTTGTTTCTAAGGCTATTGAGCAAACCAAGTTACAACTTGAGTTGAACGCAACTCGAAATAGAATGCGGATTGTTTTTGACCAGACATATGATCTGATGCTGGTCACTGACCGTGATTTTTCTATTCTTGATATAAGTAAAAATGCGGCAACAAGATACGGTGCCTTTTTTTTAGACCATGGTTACCAACTTGATAAGTGGGTGGAACAAGAAACGTTATTACGTTTATTTGAGAAACAACCGGCCACAGAAGATATTGAACTGAGCATGGGAAACCGAACGGTATGTTTCAAATTGTGCTGTCGTTCTTTACATGACAAAGAGCTTCTGTTTATTTTTCATGACATGGCTGATGTTATCGAAGCCAAAAAAGCCAAAAAAGTGATTGCGACCATTAACCAAGAGAAAGCTGATTTAATCATACAAAATAGACTGTTAGCCAACCGAAACAATATTGAAACCAGCAGCATTTTAGGTTTTACCAAAAATGTACTGGCATTAAGAAAAACCATCACAAATGTTGCAGATACCAATGCCAGTATATTAATCATTGGCGAAACCGGTACGGGTAAAGAACTTGTTGCTAATGAAATTCATTTGCAAAGCCAACGCAAACAATCAGTACTGATTAAACTTAATTGTGCCTCCATCCCAGAAAACCTTGTCGAAAGTGAACTGTTTGGTCACGAAAGAGGTGCCTTTACAGGTGCCATTAAAGACCGAAAAGGAAAGTTTGAACAGGCCGATGGAGGTACTTTGTTTTTGGACGAAATTGCTGAGATTTCGCTAGCAGTTCAAGCTAAATTATTAAGAGTATTGCAAGAAGGCAGTTTTGAAACTGTGGGCGGTAGTACTGTTATTGAAGTCGATGTACGAATAATAGCCGCTACCAATAGAAACTTAGCGGCGATGGTCAAGCAAGGTAAATTCAGAGCTGACTTATTTTACAGACTGAATGTCATTCCTATCAATGTGCCGCCGCTGCGAAATAGGGCAAATGATATAATTTTGCTAGCCAATCATTTCATAGACCGCTATTGCTCCATAAATCACCGCGAGAAACCTATTTTACAAGATGAACATTTAAATTATTTGTTGCAACATGATTGGCCTGGCAACATTAGAGAATTACAAAACTCAATGGAACGACTTGTGGTGTTAGGACAATTTCAAGGTGCTAATTTTACTGAACTTGAAAAACCCAGTGCTGAACCTGACTTAGATTTTGATGGAGGGGTATTGTTATCTATGAAAGATATCGAAACCAAACATTTGACCGAAGTGCTCACTCACTGCCGTTGGCAAGTATCAGGAGACAATGGTGCAGCAAAAATACTTGAACTCAACCCGAATACATTAAGGTTTCGCATGCAGAAACTCGGTATTAGTAAGATCAGGAAAAAACAACAATGAAAAAAAACCTGTTGATAGTGTTAGCGCTACTATTTTGCTTTCGATATTCTGTGCAACCGGTTTTTGCTGAGGTGACCCCTTCTGAAGTTCACCAAAAAGGGCAGCAAATTAAAGATGTGCTGACACTCTTAGGTAAGGAAATGGGGATAAGTCTTACCTATAGTCGAACCATTGATGTAGATGATGTTTCTCCACGAGAAGTGTATTTTCAAGCTGCAACATTACACTCAAAAACCGCTAAGTTAATGTTTGAATTTATCAGCGAAGAAGGTCAACCCATAGACGAATACAAAATTGACGCAGTGCCTGCAGATGTACTTTTATTGCTTAATGAGTCCAAACAATATTTAGCTAAAGTGGCCAGCACTTTAAATCTGAATATTGATGGTATTAGGTTACAAAAAATAGATCTAAAAGCTGGGCCTAAAGAGGTGTTCCAACTTATCGTGCACCTTAATAGGCTGACTAATCAATTACTGGATTTCAAGTTTAGCCCAGCCGAAGCCCATCAAAAAATAACCGAATCAATTGCTATTGCCAGCGCTATATTGCAAACCTATCCTCTTGCTTCAGCCGTATTTTATCCTGAGCAACGCAGTTCAGGAAAAACACCCACTGAGGTCTATCAGCGCCTAGCGGCCATGTATCGTGACTTGACAGTATTGTTTGAAAAATTCGACAAGTCATGTCTACTTTTAGGCGATTCAGAAACACGTCGCCAGAATGTACAGCCGAGCGATGTTTACGACTTAGCGGTGTTATTTGCATCACAGCTTCGTTATTGGCATTCGCTTTTACCTAACAAAAGTAAAATAAGACAAAGTTATTACCCAGGTAAGGTAGTGCCTTCTGACGTGTATCAAAGGTTAAGTATTCTTAGTAAACAAATAGACGAACTAATGCGACTCAACAATGTAACTAAGATTGCTGGTTAGTCGATGCGCTCAATAAAAACAGAATACATACTGACCTGTGCAAAAGTGAGTGGCATTTCAATTCTGGCGCTGGTGGTTATGTCAGTTAGCTGTTTGTTTTTGTACTGGCATATGTCTGACGTTACACAAAAACAATTACCCTTTACTCTGGAATTGAACCAATTAAATGCCAATGTGACAGAAAGTTTAGATGCATTGAATAATTGGGTGTTGTTAGGTAATAAAGCGAATGTGAAAAAGCGTCAAGCACTTTGGCATAAACGAATATTCCCATCACTTGAAATCATTCGAGCGCAGATTGAACTCTCAGATAGCGTTGAACAAAAACAACAATTTGCAGACCTAAACAAGGCATTAAATGCGTTAT
>CAZMDX010000124.1:0-1915 GCA_964564805.1 uncultured Pseudoalteromonas sp.
CATGTGATATTTGAACCCTTGGATTTTATTGCTCGTTTAGCGGCGCTGGTGCCCAAACCCAGAGTTAATCTGACGCGTTTTCATGGAGTGTTTGTGCGGGGTGGCCCTCCACGGGGTGGCCCTCCACGGGGTGGCCCTCCACCAAATAGTCGACACCGCGTGACAATAACACCGGCTAAACGAAATAAGGCTAAACAAGCATTGCCGACAGGGCAAGAAAAAATAGGGGCACAAATGCACCGGTCGATGACCTGGGCGCAAAGACTCAAACGGGTTTTTGGAATAGAAATAGAAACCTGTGAGCAATGCGGTGGCGCGGTTAAGGTTATAGCGAGCATCGAAAATATTTACCAAGCCACCTATATTAAAAAATGCCAGTAAGAGCAAATCTTATTAATGCCGTATTTGTGAATGACCTCATTTGGTTTTGGCTTGTGAGCAATGTGACGGCTATTAAGAATGGATTGGGTTGTTTTAGTGTTTTTCAGGCGTAACTATTTTGTATGTGTGACATCTGTTTGATTTTTTTTAAGGTTTAAGCGCAACGCAAAAGTGTTTTAGCTTTACCCAAGCCTCGAATACGCTGATGACCGGTATGGCGTTTAAAGTTGTTCATCATCATTTCTGTCCCTGCAGCATAACAAAAGTGTTTTTCAAACTTTGTGATGAGGGTGAGCCATTGCTCGTCTGATAAACCTAATCTTTGCAGTATGGGTTGATGGTCGATGTGACTTGCTTTGTCATCTCTGATGATTCTGCCAGTGGTGTCTACAAGTTCACAGTAGTCTTTGAGTGAAAAGGCAAGACCTTTGGGCATGTCTTCTCTGGGATTGCCGACAAATGGCATTAATGCAGGTGCCGTATTGTGTTTGATGGATGCCAAGCGTGTTTGAATACTTGTGTATTGAGAGGTTTCTGGGGTAACGGCTATCTTGGCTCGAATAGGATTCAAATCAACATATGCCATACAAGCCAATACTGCGGCTTCATCTAATAACGCTTGGGATTTGAAGCGACCTTCCCAAAATCGACCGGTGCAATCATCTTCTTTGTTGGCCTCGAGAGCTATGTATTCATTCAGGTCACGCATCAGCCAGCTTATGTCACGCAAACGCCTACGATACTCGGCTATGGTGTCATCTAGCGTCAGAAGTAGACCTTGGCTTAACGTGGCTCCTCTGGCAAACATTTGTGTGAGCAAGGTACCTTTGTGTAGACGGTGCCAACGCTCAACCACGTCATTATCTGACCAAACCTGCGATTGATTTACATCAACATGCAACACCACATGCACATGATTACTCATCACTGCATAGGCACAAATGTCGATGGCAAACATGGAAGATAAAAACAACAACCGATCTTCCACCCATTCCCGGCGATGCTCATAACTTTGCCCTTAGTAATGGTCAACGCCACACAAGAATGACCGCCGTACACAGCGTGAAACACAATGGTAATGAGGGGTATCCAATAAAGAAATTTGACTAGAGCGTGGCTGGGGCATGACATCAATCCTTTGATTTATTTCCTAATCAAAGCCTAGCCGAGTTGCAATAAACTTCCATTTTTATTATGGCTGTCTTAACAATAAGGCAGTGAAAACAACATTACATGTAGAATCTGGGGTCAGTTACTTATATTCATCCTATACATTTGGCGTTTTTGTAATTTCGACTCTATTTTTGCCATTTTTCTTCGCGCGATACAATGCCTTATCTGCCTCATCGATGAGGTCTTCAATACTGTCTACCTTGCAAGATATACGTTCTGCCACGCCAAAACTTGCGGTTAACAATATGGGAGGGTGGTCGCCCAGAAATGGTTTTTGGTTTAAGCCTGTGCAGATACGTCTAGCTATAATTCCAGCATCAACTGAGTAAGTATTAGGTAGTAATATAAATATTTCTTCACC
>CAZMDX010000125.1:0-2237 GCA_964564805.1 uncultured Pseudoalteromonas sp.
TTTCGAGCTGGGTGGTTGGTAGTCAGTGGCAACAAGTTAATTGCCCAAAGTTATATTGAAGGGCTAAATATTTTATCATCCATGCGAATGTGTGCGAATGTACCAAGCCAACATGCAATACAAACAGCCTTAGGTGGATACCAAAGCATTAACGAACTTATCGGTGATGACGGAAGACTTAAGATTCAAAGAGACATGGCATTTGACATGTTGAATGCCATCGATGGCCTTGAATGCATTTTACCTAGGGGTGCCATGTATTGTTTTGTTAAAGTAGATGCCGAAAAATTCAATATTACCGACGACGAACAAATGATATTTGATTTGTTGCGAGCAGAAAAAATATTATTAGTACACGGTTCTGCGTTTAATATTAAAGAAGGGTGTTATTTTAGATTAGTATTTTTGCCTCATGTGGACGTATTGAAATTAGCCCTTGAAGGTATAGCGAACTTCTTCAAAAGCTATAAGCAGATCATTTAGGCATATAAACAAAAATGTAAAAGCAAAGTCTGTCGGTAAAATATAAAGCCCTTGCTCCATTACTGATACGTAAAAATATTTAGGACATCAAAATCAGTTCTTATGACTGTATTTTATGAGGTTTTGAAAAATATACCTAAAGGTTTTTGGAACTCACAATGATGTAAATGTTTAGTCAATTTAAAAAAAAGACCTATGTTTACAACTTAAATTGATTAATGATTACCTATTGTTAATTAAAGAATATAGCTAAGCACTACCATCAAGTTGTCATCACGACACATGAATTCACAATGATATAAATAAACAACCTTTCAATTCTAATTCAACCCTCAATGATGCTTCATTACCCATGTATCACTAAGTATCTGAAGCTAGTCTTTAATACTAATATAGAATGTCATCGCCAATCAATTTTCATATACATTTGACTGCCTAAGGCTTGGTTGAGTAAGAATGACTAGTTGTTATGGAAGACGTATGAAGCGTAATGAATAATTATCGGAGTCAAAACAACGTTAAATAACTTAGGCTATACTTGTTACTCGCTTAACTCAAAGATAAGAACATCCTATGAAACGCTTGCCTCATACCTGCCCAGTTGGTGTTGCATAGCATATTATTTAACGGGATGATAATTGTTGAATTTATTTGCTTATGTTGGTTGGTTAAAAGAGTTTCCTGTTAAGTACAAATTGGATATTCATGCTTGAGGTAATGATAAATTTAAGCGAATTGACATCACTAACAGGTAGACGCTTACATTTTTTGGCGCTTGGCAAGAAACTTGGAAAGCGTGAGAGTCATCTTATTTTGTTCTGACCCCGATAGTTTTTCCGATACTTTTCCGATAGATTTTTTTGATGCACAAAAAAAGTACTAAGCAAATCGCAAGGGGCTTCTTGATAAGAAACGACTACGATGAACAAGGTAGGAATATTTGAAATTAACGTCGTCAATTATAGGGTGTGTAGTTACTTTGTCTTGCGGCGACTAAAGCGAAAACCCGCTAACCCAAGCACAAGTAGGGCAAGAGCTCCTGATTCAGGCACGCTTGCTGTCGTCAGATCCAAGCATAACAGTTTATCGGAATCAATGAACGTGAGGTTTCTGTGTCTTGAGCGACCATTGTATAGCGATACGCCTGTTGACCATCTTAATTGTTGAATGAAAAAATATAAGGGATCCCGGTGTATCTAGCAGAAAAGTTATAAAGTCATTGACATTGACTCCCGATGTCTGGGGCACATAATTTGAACTCGAATTTGTATAGCTAGTGCCAGAAACAGACCCAACACGAACCGTATAAGTTTTGTCACTCGGGAACGCACTAGTGCTTTGTAACGTGACGGCATTTGGGTAGGCCTCTACTGGACACATAGTAAAGTTTTAGCCAATCGCACTTGTATCGGTCCAGAGTTTTTCAGAATTTCCAATAACCTGAGTTAGCGAAACGATATCTGCTCTGTTAATAACTAGTGCCATGCCATGCGGACTTAAAAAAGTAACGCTAGCATCAGTTATCAGTGTCATGCAGATAACTGATGCTAATACTCAACGGTTCAGTTTGTTCATGAATTTATACTGCATTTTATTGAGGCCAAAAACCTATTTTACTTGCGCCGTTGTGGCAGTAAGTTAATAAGTAATTTTTTTACACTATCACTTATATATCTATATATAACAATAGGATAAGGAGTTATTTCGCATATGTACTATACGGAGACTGTAAGATAAACCAACACATTGGAAGG
>CAZMDX010000126.1:0-3820 GCA_964564805.1 uncultured Pseudoalteromonas sp.
CACGTCCTTACGAACGAGGGATTTTAAATCCCTTGTGTCTACCAATTTCACCACCCGGGCAACGGGGGGTACTTGTATTACTACAAGCTGGTATTGCTAAGCGTATATGGAGGCGGAACCCGGAGTCGAACCGAGATACACGGATTTGCAATCCGCTGCATAGCCAATCTGCCATTCCGCCATTCCGCTGAATATTTTATCATACTTTTAAATTTCTATTTAAAAGTAGTTTGGAGCGGGAAACAAGATTTGCATCCGGTCGGCGCTCCGGTCGCTACCACTTGGGTTCGCAACCTAACAAATCGTAAAGACTCTGCATTTACATCCAAATTTAAAACTTGGAGCGGGAAACGAGATTCGAACTCGCGACCCCAACCTTGGCAAGGTTGTGCTCTACCACTGAGCTATTCCCGCTTCGTCTAACTGTGTAGTCCGTACACTTGTTTGTTCGACATCCGTGTGTCTGACTTAAGATACTTTGCAGTGTTTCGCTTCGTGTCCCTAAATCTGAGGCTGCATTCTACATTCAAAGTCTAAGGTGTCAACCACAAAAACTAGGTTTTTGAACTGACTGGCTGAATTTTGACTTAAACGCGCTAAATTTGCACAAATGGGGTTTGAAAGCAGCTAAATTAAACATTTTTTTGATCGTCCCACGCAGCTTTGGTATAAACCAGCATTGACCAAAATGAGAGGATGGCAGCAAAATACAAAAAGATATAACCCAATGACACCCAATATATTTGTATGCCCATAAAATATTCCATTTCAGAAAGTAGGCCTATTAACGCTAACATTTGCGCTGTGGTTTTGGATTTGCCTATGAATGAGACTTTCACTAAGTCTTGTTTGCCTTGTTGCCCCATCCATTCTCTTAGCGCTGAGATGTAAATTTCTCGAGACATTAATAAAATAGCAGGTACAGTTATCCAGGCTGTTTCGTAGCTATGCGTAATTAGTAATAAAGCGGCGACCACAATAAGTTTGTCGGCTACTGGATCTAAAAAAGCCCCAAAAGCAGTGGTTTGATTTAACTTTCTTGCTAGATAACCGTCAACCCAATCTGTAATAGCTGCAAACCAAAATATAAACGCACCAGCTTGATGTGCCCATTTCCAATCTAAAAAATAGACAAGAACAAACACTGGGATAAGTAATACTCTAACAATGGTAATAATATTAGGAATAGTCCACATATAACTTCTCTGTATTCCCTGTACTCGTAAAATGAATAAATTAGGGCTCTAAAATTGATCTATTAACCCACAAGCTAAAGATAAATTCAAAGCTCAATTGTGAATATGGTTATAAATAATTTCGGCAAGGTCTTCACTGATACCCGGTACATTAGCAATTTCGCCTTTACTGGCTTGCAATATTCCATGTAAACCGCCCATATACTTAAGTAAACTTTGTCTCCTTTTGGCTCCCACTCCTGGAATTGATTGCAGCTTTGAGGTAGTTTTTTCTTTCTGACGCCTCTGCCTGTGACCTGTTATGGCAAAACGGTGTGCCTCGTCACGGATGTGCTGGATTAAATGCAACGCAGCGCAATCTGCAGCCATAGGGATGGTTGCGTGACTACCTGCCATTATCAGCGTCTCTAGGCCTGCCTTTCGGCTAGTGCCTTTAGCGACTCCAATTAATAAAGGTTTTTTATCTTGTTTCCAGTTTTCGAAGTAGTCTTCTGCTTGAGAAAGCTGCCCTTTGCCTCCGTCAATAAACAATATGTCTGGAATTTTACTCTCGTCTTTTACATCTCGATAACGCCTTGCGAGTGCTTGCGCCATCGCAGCATAATCATCACCAGGGGTAATACCTTCAATATTATAACGTCGATAATCGGTTTTATAAGGTCCTTCTCTATTAAACACTACGCAGGACGCAACAGTTTGTTGCCCGGAAGTATGGCTGATATCAAAACATTCCATACGCTGGATCGGTTGTTCAAATGCTAAGATTTGTTCTAATTCGATATAACGAGCGAACACAGATTTTTGATGGTTTTGGCGAGATTCTAAAGCAGTTTCAGCATTAGTATTCGCTAAGTCGAGGTATCGACGCTTTTCGTCTCTTACCCCCTTGTAAAATTGGATCTTACGCCCCGCTTCCTTAGTTAACATATCTTCGATTGCGGTTTGTTCTTCTAACTCACATGGGATCACGATTTGTTGGGGAATAATTTTATTACCTGCAAGGTAAAACTGTAAAACAAAAGACTGAAACACCTCTGCATCACTAGACTGTGCGGGGACTTTTGGATAAAAACTTTTGCTACCTAATAATTTATTGTCTCGGATAAACAAACCTTGAATACTGGCAATACCATTGCGATAAGCAAAACCGAATACATCCATTTCTTGTTGATTACCACTGACCCATTGTTGTTCTTGTACCTTATTTAAAGCGCCAATTTGGTCACGGTATTTTGCTGCAGTTTCAAATCGAAGATCGATACTGGCCTGCTCCATTTTACCAACTAACGAGTCGATAACCTGTTTGTTTTTGCCTTTTAGAAATAGCCGGGCATATTGAACCTGTTGTGCGTACTCTTGTTCGCTAACTAAACCCTCCACACAAGGACCTGCACAACGTTCTAGTTGATACTGCAAACATGGACGGGTTCTGGCACGGTAATAGCTATCTTCACATTGACGAATGGGAAACAAGCGCTGCATAGTACGCAGACTTTCGCGAACTGCCCAAGCGCTCGGATAAGGACCAAAATATTCACCTTTGAGCTTCTTAGGTCCTCGGTGATTACTTAACCTTGGATGAGAATGGTCAGATAGAAATATAAAAGGATAAGACTTATCATCTCTCAGTAATACGTTATACCGGGGTTTATATTTTTTTATATAGTTATTTTCAAGTATGAAAGCTTCAGCTTCACTGTGCACAACCGTGACATCCATTTCACATATTTGTTTGACCAGCGACCGAGTTTTGATGCTATCAACAGTGCTTCGAAAATAACTAGCCACTCTCTTTTTTAGGTTTTTTGCTTTACCCACATAAATAACGTCTTCCTTATGATTATACATCCGGTAAACGCCCGGTTGATTAGTCAGATTTTTGAGGAAGGCTTGGTGATCAAAGGGTTCGACAGTATTGCTACTCATTGACGTCCTAAATTTATAATTGGTCAGTCAATATCAATTTATGCCGTAATGCCAGATGGGTCAGCTCAACGTCAGTACTGACGTTAAGCTTATCAAACATTCTGTAGCGATAAGTGTTGACTGTTTTAGCACTGATATTGAGATATACCGCTATATCAGGAACTTTCGCACCTTTAGTCAGCATCAAAGTAATTTCGAGCTCTCGCTCTGACAATTGTTCAAAAGGATTACTATTGTTTAAATTAAGTTGTCCAAGTGCAATTTGTTGAGCTATATCAGGGGATATATATTTTTGGCCGGCAGCCACCTTATAGATGGCTTTGATCATTTCTTCAGGATCAGAATCTTTAGTTAAATAACCAAACGCACCCATTTGCATGACTCTAGCTGGGATAGGGTTTTCTTTATGTACAGATAAAACAATAACGCGAGTATTTTCAGAAAAACGTAAAATTTGTTTAGTCGCTTCTAGCCCACCGATACCCGGCATGCTCATATCCATTAAAACAAGGTCTGGTGCATGATTTCGACAAAACTTAACTGCACTTTCGCCGTTAGTGGCTTCCCCCACTACTTCAAAATCAGGTACGTCCTCCAAAATACGACGTATGCCTGTTCTGACTAATTCATGATCATCTACTAACAACAGTTTAATCAAGGTAAGGATCTCTTTATTTTTATCGGTAAAAATGTGTACT
>CAZMDX010000127.1:0-8861 GCA_964564805.1 uncultured Pseudoalteromonas sp.
AAGGCAATGACTTCATTACTTTACTGAACTTTTCTTGTCCATGTACTACCCAACCTGGGGTGGCGGGACCTGTACCAGCTAACTTCAAACGCGGATGTTGCTCGACTATTTCTGAAAGAATCGATTCTTGTTCTGCATCCAAATCAACAAAAAATATATGTTTACCTTGTGCAAGTAGTTTTTGAAAGCGCTTAAATTGGTGATTGGGAATTTGTATCCCTATTAAACCTCCTTCCCAAGTACAAAAGCCTAATACAATGACAGCAAGAAACCCGAAGGGTAACCATCCAGCGGCCGTAGTATGCCAATCCACTAGATAAGCGACGATCAATAACGTTGTAGCAGCTATTAAACCGACAACAGCACCTAATGTCGTTGAATGCACCACATCTTGTTTAAGTACGGCCTCTATTGCATGCAGATGGTGTTTTTCTACTTCTGTGTCATTTTCACTGAGCACATGTATCTGAGGTGTACTGACTCCCTTGGCCCTCAGTTCTGTTTCGATTGCTTGTAAATCGTTTAGGTCATCGCTTATATAGTAATGTCTTAACATAATTGTTTTCCTCCAAGGGGTATTCTCTGGGTTATGTAAAATAAATGTTAATTTATTGTAGCATAGCATTAACAGATGGAAACTGATTATTTGGATCACATAATCAAGCCATGAGTCAACCAAATAACCTTTCATCAATTAGTAAAAAAATCATAAGGGCAGGTATGTATATAATACTTGCCCGAAACATCTTACGAGCATTATCAGTGCTGTATTTTGTATAAAGCTTTATGGACATGTACAACATTCCGCTACCTAAAAATAATGCACAAAAAAAGAAAAAATGCTTACCCAAACCAATCGACGGAGCCAACAATGTAATTCCTAGTAACGCTAGACTGAATATCACAATGATGCTCCGAGTAACGTGTTCTACTTCTGGGTTATCTGGCAATAGATAATAGCCACCTTTTGCATAATCCTGTCTGTAGACTGCAGCCAACGACATAAAGTGTGGGATCTGCCATAAAAATAACAAACAACCTAAAACCCAAGTCTGTGCACTAAATGAATCAGTTGCTGCAGTCCAACCCATCATTGGTGGGATAGCGCCAGGAACTGCACCTACTAAGACTGCAATAGGTGTATACGGCTTCATGGGAGTATAGATAAATAAGTAGGTAATAATGGTGAGTGTGGCCAAATACGCGGTGAGTGGATTAGCACCAAAAAAGAGTAAAGTAATACCGGTAGCTGACCAGCTTAGAGTGATAAACAATGCATGATTTGGGGATAACTTATGAAGTGGTAGCGGACGATTGCGTGTCCTAGCCATTCTGGCATCGCGATCCCTTTCCCACCATTGATTTAATCCGTTCGCCCCCATCGCCGTTAACATCGTTCCGACTAATAAACTGAATATTTCAAGCAGGTCCCATTTGTTAACACCTAACCCGTATCCTACTAAAGTAGTAAATAATACAAGTGTACATAAGCGAAACTTTCCTAGCTGCAGGTAGAGGTTAAGTTGAGTTCTGTAAGAGGTTGTAAAGCTGAACATATATACATTCCGAGTCGGAATTAATTGCTAAAATAAGATTAGGTTATGTACAAGGATTTAGCTAATTTTGAAGGTGTGCATCTATTTACAACAAAGGAAATTTGTTTATTAAAAAGAAAACTAAAGCCACTGCAAGTTGAATACAGATCGAACTCTATAGTTATTGCGTAAGTTCAAAATGCTATCAAAGTTTGTTAAATTTTTTATAACATCGTTTTAGCTGTGATGATTGAAGGATTGTGTGTACATAACAGCTGCAAAAAGCCTAATCCAATAATTATTTTGGATGTGTAATCAGTAATGAAGTATCGCTACTGAGAATTTTTTAAAATGTGTAATTCAGACCTAAAGTTAATCGTTTATCAGTCAGATTCCTACCAGCATTATCTGATTCTCTGTCTAGTAACCTGACACCCATGGTCACTTTTAAGTTCCTGTTAAGCTCTCTTTTAAAATCTAACGATAAAATACGATTAGTATCTTCATCAGATAACTCGTCAAACTGCCTTTTAGATAAGTTAGAGGAAAGGCTAATGTTTGTCTTACGACCCAAAGCGTAAGTTAAGTTGAGCCTTAAACCATGAGTTGTTTGAAAACGGTCGGACTCTAAATACTCGGTTTCGGTATAATTTATATTCAGTGATGCTTTGAGTTTTCGTTTCTCATAGCCAATATTAAATTGTCCTGTTTTACGAAATAAAACCTCTTCGCTGATGTCAGAATCTATATCCGTTGCAGCTCTAAACTCCTCGCCTGCTTGTAATTCGTAATTAAGGCTGTCAGGCTGAAAACAATCAATCAAATCAGAAGAACCAAATTCACAGACAAACAAGCCGTTTAGATTGTTTCCTAATCGACCAAATGTTGTAATTTGTTCTGAGTACGAAAGTGACGTGCGTAACGACTTTAATGCATAAGCAAAGTCCACGTTAAAGGCATCACCATAGAATCGCTTACCATAATCAAATTTTAAAGAGGTTCTATTTGAAAAAGCCCAATTAACATTCACTCCAACAAAGTTGGTTTCAGAATTATTTTCTTCTAATTGACTATAATTTAGTAGAATTGACTGGGCACTGGTTGGCTTCCATTCTATACCAGCACCATAACTGGTTGTATCTAAATTATTTCGTCTGGAAAAAGCAGCCTCGTCCACGTCGTAACTTTCTGAAATGCCAGTAATGACTAAATCTAATTTTCTCGCTATTTCAAATCCGACCTTGCCACGTAAATTTGAAGAACTAAAGTCCTCAAAATTAGCTCGACCTGTTTTATTGTATTGCGCAGATAAGTCAAAATTATAATTTTTAGCATACTTACCATTGTACAGTTGAGCTGATACACCTAAATTTTCATTGTCCAATCCGTTGGGTCCATCGAGTGATTTTTCTGTTTTGGTTTCTGAAAATGTGCTTTGAAAAGTAAAACCCAAATATTTAGGATTGGGGATTGAAAAATCAAGTCCCACAGAGTTATTCCTATATTTGGTTAAATCACCGGGTGATAAGACTCTGTCTCCAACAAATTGCTGCAACGAATTAATAACTCTATAATTCTGAGCCCCACTGAGCGATAAAGTCATTGCACTTTCGATTAATGTGAACAGGCTTTTGTATTTCAAATCAGTATAGTTTTTATTTTCTCCATCAATATCATTGTTTTGTTTAACCCTAGTATGGTCAACAACAAAAGAAGCAATAACACGTTTTGCTGAATAAGAGGTGAGAATAGAAGGTAAAACTACAATGGCTTCATTACTAACAGATCCGCCGTCGCTTCCTTCCGTCTCGTAAACATATATCGTAGTGTCAATTTTCGGTTTGAATTGTACATCCCCAGCAACAGCAAAATTTCCAGTGCAAAGTAGGGTAAACAAAACATACTTACTATGTATTTTTCTCTTGGTTAAAAATGTTGAAACCACTAATTAGACCCCGCATAATAATATCCATAACCGGTGTTTCCCGAATCTACTTTTTCTGATTTGTTCACAATAAATCCAATTGCCATTTCTGGATTTAACTGCTTTACAGCCAACTCTACGTCTAATAATTTTGTTTTTGATTCTTCAGTAACTACAAGCGCTTGACCCGCCAAATTAGCTAAAACTGCTGTCTCGTTGATACCCAATAATGGTGGGGTATCAACAATTACAACTCTGTCTGTGTAACGGTTAGCAAATTCTTCAACGGCTTCGAACATTTTCTCACTTGCGAGTAACTCTGTAGATAAATGATGAGACTTACCAGCAGGAATAATACGAAGGTTGTCTAAGTTTGTTTTACACATCACATCAGATAAGTTTTCTTTTTCGCCCAAAAGGTATTCCATAAGTCCTTGTCTGTTCTCAAGTTCTAATGTTTTCATAACATTAGGTCTAAGAACATCCGCGTCTACTAATAAGACAGTTTTATCTTTTTCTAGAGCGATGCTAAGGGCCAGGTTAATAGCAGTAAATGTTTTCCCTTCTCCAGGACGGCAGCTTGTCACCATAATAATGTTGCTATTGTTTAAAGATTTCGACAAAGGGCCAAACGCGTTGTCTAACAACTTTCTTTTAATTGCTCGATATTCCTCGTTGATAAGTTGTCGCTGAGAATTTGTTGAAACAAATCCTTTTTGTTCTAACATAGCTAGATCGATGTCGATACTCGAAACAACATCGTTTCCCTTGAATGATTCAGCATGCTTTTCTAACACTGTCTCAATAGGGACTTCTTGCGAAAGAGAATCAACCTGTGAGGGTGGTTGTAAGTCGAGTTTTTTCTTTTGCTCAGTTACTTTTTGGTTCTGTTTTTGAAGTGCTTTTTCTATAGAGTTCATGAAAATACCCTCGAATAAATTTCAATATTCATGATTTCTGCAACCATCATTAAAGAATAAATACCTATAATCAGGCTTGAAGATAATACAAAAACTAAGAGCCTAGAACGTTTTACTTTTTTTATGTGTGCTTTGTTTAAGTGGCTAACCATGCCTAACACTGGATAAGATGTAAGAGCGGTTAATTGACTACCTCTAATCAATATTGGATTAAGTAAACTGATTAAAAATGCTAAGGCTAAACCAGCTGAAGAACCTAGAAAGAGAGTAATTGTATAGTTTATCAATCTGTTAGGCCCTGATGCAGTTTCTGGCGCTATGGGCGGATCAATTACCCTAAATTGAACGTCTTCTGAAGATACGTCTGCCTTTTGTGCCAGCTCTGCTTGTTCTTTTCTCGAAAGTAACTCACCATATTTTCTTTGGGTTACCTGATAATCCCTGTTTAAAGCTGTTCGTTCTGCTTCAACCTGTGGTACCAGATCCATTTTTTGTTTTAGGATGTTTATTTTGTTTGAGTGGTTTTTTTCTCTCACACGTAGCGAGGCAATCTGACTTTTTAAACGGCTCATTTCGAGATTTAGTTCGCTGACAAATGAACCAATTTTCTCAGGTTTGTCGCCATCATTTGTCGACAGATATTCATCAATATCCACCTTTCTAGAAGTTCTTAATGAGTCAAGTAAGTTATTGGCCTCGATTACGTCTGGGTGAAGTTCAGTATACTTAAGCATGAGTTGGTCAAGTCTTGCTTCAAGCGTTTTTATTCGGCTATCATAACGTGTTGTAAGTGATGTTGGGCCTTCAAATGGTTGACCAGAAGTTTTTCTGCCTTCAATCTGATCCGATAACGCCACTATCTGCTGCTCAGTTTCTTTTATTGTCAATCGGGTTTGTTCTAACGTTTGTTCTAAACCAGCGTAATTTTGATAAAAAGAACCTTGATTTGGCAATAGGTCCGAATACTTTCTTTTAAAGCTGGCAAGTCTCTGTTCTGAAGCAGATAACCTATTTTCGTATTCATCAATTTGTTCATCCATAAATCTGTTTGCTGAATCTGTATCCTTTCTGTTATTGCCTTTCGTTCCTTCTACAAAAAGATCAAGGGTCTCTTGCACAACGGTTCTTGCCATTTCGGGGTCTGGATGACTATAAGAAATAGTATAAAGGTTTCTTCCACTAGAATTGAGCCGTATTTTATTAGATAACGAATTGATAAGGTTTTCGTATTGGACTGCATTAGAAGTTGTGATGTCTAAATCAGACTCTCTCGCAATTATTTCCAAATTTGGTCTACTTAAGAGAGTCTTAACCATCATCGCAACTTCTTGTCTAGGGTCAGTTTGCAAAGCTAACCCTCTCAACAAAGGTTGTAACACTGAGCGGGTATCTACATATACTCTTGCGGATGATTTATATATGTCAGGCATTGAGGCCACGTAAACAAAACCTACAGGGCAAATCAGCCATGTGCAAATCATAATATAACGTTTTTTGACCCACACACCCTTTAGATAACCAATAAAAAGTTCGAGAGTTTTTTGAAGATCCTGCATTTTAAATGTCCATTCCTTTATTAACTGTTAGAACTATACTTCTGGAATAATAATAACTGTTAAAACCATGCTTCCGGAATAATGATAATATCGCCAGGTAGCATGTCAACATTTTCTTCTATAGAACCTTCTTGAATCAACGAATCAATTTTAAGCGAATAAGTCTTTTGTACTCCTCCCACCATTCTAACCAGCTTAGCATTGTCACCTGATGCGAACTCAGTCAAACCACCAACGGAAATCATGAGGTCTAGCAAAGTCATTTTTTCTGTATAATTGACTGCACTTGGATTGGTTGCTTCACCAATGACTCTCACCTGCTCGTAAAGTGGCCCTCTAAAGCCTCCAACGCTTACAGTAACTCTTGGGTTATTAATGTATTTTGATAGCTCGACCTCTATATGCCTTGCCAGCATAGTGGGTGTCTTGCCAGAGACTTCGATGTCTTCTACTAAGGAAGTTGTTACCATTCCATCTGGTCGTACTACAAACGTTCCTGATATATCTGGGTTTCGCCAGACAAATATAGAAACACTATCACCCGGACCAATTAAGTATTGATAGTCATCAACAGAGGTTGTGTTGGATGTGTAGGTTGTCGCACTAGGTAATTTTCCAGAATTAGTTGAACAACCAACAGTGGTTAATATTAAAAAAAATATCAAATTTGACAATGCTATTTTGCTAGTCTTCATGTAGATTACAGTTCCATATGTTTGAGCTCACAGTTGTTTAATGTAGCAAGTTTTTGGCAAGCTAGACAACTACAATATGATGATTAAATTAATTAAAAGTAATTATGGGTATGTTTTTTAATGCGAAATCTTAAAATTTTTGTTGCTGGGGATGGTATTAAATGAGCTTTGGTAATCGTAAAGAGATACGACGCTCGAACATTATGATGCTGCTAGAAGCCATTATAATTGGTTATGTTGGGTACTTAGCTTCAGTGCTAGTCAAGTTTTTTTTTGGTTCAAGTTTTGTTGTGGTCCCTCTCACCGACTTTGCTTCCCAAGTCGGACTTTTTACTATCTTGGTTGTACTTGCAGCTCTATCGGTTGGTCTGTATGAAACAAAACTCAGGGAAACATTTAGAGGAATTATTAGAAGGATATTTGTAAGTGTAGCTATAAGTTACTTTATTATAGAAGTCATCACTAATACTTTCCTGACTAATATTGAGATAAGCCAATATTACCTGCCGACCTATGCAGGCATGACGATCATTACTTTGGTTGTTTTTCGTTATTTTATTAATCGTTTGGGTATTCTTGGTCTTGGACAATCCAAAATAATTGTTATTGGGGCGGGTGAAAGAGCATCTATTATCGAAAAGCGAATGCGGAGAGAAGTTGATAGGTTTGGTTTCGAGTTACTCGGATTCATTCCAATACCCGGGGATAATAGGGAAGAAGGTATTCAGAATGAAAAGCTAATACATGTGAAAATTGATGAAAATTTCAGGAATTTCATTTCCGATAATGACATAGATGAAGTGGTGATCGCTTGTGATCAAAGGAGGGGCACTTTACCCGTAGAAATTCTTTTTGATTGCAGGTTAAGAGGTGTTGAAGTCACCGATCTGCTTGATTTTATGGAAAGAGAAACAGGGCAAATAGTAGTGAATCTAATGTACCCAAGCTGGGTGATTTACTCAAACGGGTTTAATTCACAAAATTATTTAAGAGACGCACTTGATTACTCTTTAAATTTAATACTAGCGACTTTAGTATTACTTTTTGCTTGGCCGTTCATGTTATTGACTGCAGTTATGATTTACTTTGAAGATATAAAAAGTGCCTCTGTGTTTTATAGGCAAGAACGTGTGGGTTTGAATGGGCGTTTATTTAATATTATTAAATTTCGAAGCATGCGCACTGACGCCGAGAAAGACGGTGCAAGGTGGGCGACAGCTAATGATACAAGGGTGACAAAAGTTGGGCAGTTCATTCGCAAATATAGAATTGATGAGTTGCCGCAACTACTCAATGTTTATAGGGGGGAAATGTCATTCATCGGACCTCGTCCCGAGCGGCCACAGTTTGTAGAACAACTCATTAGAGAGATCCCGTATTACAATCAAAGACATAATGTGAAACCGGGTCTAGCTGGATGGGCACAGTTAAATTACCCCTATGGAGCAAGTGTTGAAGATTCCATGGAAAAGTTGAAATTTGATCTCTATTACGTTAAACATCAAAGCCTTATGTTAGATATACTTATTCTTATTCGTACTGTTGAAGTTGTACTCTTCGGTAAAGGGAGATAGTTTTTGAGTGAACAAGTGTTAAATGCAATGACAGTTGATGTCGAAGACTTTTTTCATGTATCAGCTTTTGAATCAATAATTGACCCTTCCCAGTGGAAGGAATATCAGCCCAGAGTAGATTTTAATACAAGACGTTTATTAGATTTGTTTGCTAAATATAACGTTAAATCGACTTTTTTTGTTCTAGGTTGGGTGGCTGAGCGTTATCCCGAACTTATATCAGAAATTCATCGTCAAGGTCATGAGATTGCTAGTCATGGTTATTCTCATCGCCGAGCAACAACCCAAACACGTAATGAATTCTTTAATGATGTTAAACGTTCAAAAGATCATTTAGAAAACTTGTTTGGTGAGAGGATCACTGGCTACCGCGCGCCGAGTTTTTCTATAGGTTATGACAACGAATGGGCGTTTGAGGTGTTATCAGAATTAGACTTTGGTTACAGCTCCAGCACATATCCTGTTAAGCATGATTTATACGGTACGCCTGATTGGCCAAGGTTTGTATATAAGCGCAAAGAGGGGATTGTTGAAATCCCCATTCCAACTCTGAAACTATTAGGCAAGCAGACGCCTATTGGTGGAGGGGGGTATTTTCGACTTTACCCCTACGCTTTGACTAAGTTTTTGGTTTCAAGTTACCTTAAAAAAGAGAAG
>CAZMDX010000128.1:0-2944 GCA_964564805.1 uncultured Pseudoalteromonas sp.
ATAAGTTAAATCATCACCAGAGGTGTTGCCCTCAAGTAGTTCAAACCTAAAGGGATAGCGTGCAGCCCCTTCCACAGTGACCATAGCGCCTTGCTCTTGTACTAAGATCACATCTTGGTCTTTAAATGAAAATGCCGGTAATTTACCTTCTTTCAAAAACTCATACAGATCATAATCAAGCACTACTTTTTGGTTTCTCAATACTTTAATTTTTCTGTAGCTGCCACGATGAGGATCAATGCCGCCAGCGCGTTTAAGGTAAAACAATACCGAATCTGAGGCTAAACCTGCATATTGACCTGGGCGTAATACTGGGCCTGCTACAAATACGCTCACTGGCGTTGAAGTCAATAAATTCACATAAATACTGACATTGTTGGTATAGATGGTTTTAATACTTTTAGTTACTACTGAGTTAACTCGGTTGGCAGGTACGTCTTTGACTTTTACAGGACCCACATCTTTAATAAAAATATGACCTTGGTTGTCCACAGTCATCACTTCTGCACGGTTGACTGTACCCCACATTTGAATGGATATTTTGTCACCCGGTGCCACAAGATAATTACTATTTAATCCGTCGCTGCGCTCCGATTCATATCCACCTTGAAACAAATTAGCTCCATAAGGAGGGGGTAACCCTTCTTCACCTGCCGGTAATGGACCTGAGGGTGAAGGTACATTGATGGGTGTATTGCGCCCAGTACTGTTGCCACCTGATTGAATATATTGTGATAAGTCAACCCTGTCACCTGCTCCTGCTTGTTGTGCCTGTTGCCGTTGTTGTTGTGTTAACGATTGTTGTGCCATCGTAACGCTTGCCATAAAAGAAAATAATACTACAGCGCAACGATGCCAGTTCATTGTCATTCTCATAAACCAACCTCTGACATGTCATTCTCATTGTATTCAGATATTACCCGCTTAACCTTAAACCAGCGGCCTTGGGCATTTAAGCAATAAACATTTTGTCCTAGATGATGTAACGTTAATTTTCGGCAGTTAAGTCCAGTAGCGGCAAAAAAAATTTCACCCATCACCGCAGGTTGTTGGTCAACCACTAGATCGCTGCCAGCATTGAGGTTAGATAGCGCCACGCCTAAAGAAGATTCGACGGATGCGATGGGAGTCACAAACTTATTTTCAACCAAAGGGCGTGAGGCTGTTGGCTGCGAAATACTAGTACAACCTTGAATAAGTGAAGATAATAGGGCTAATAACAGAATTTTTTTCATAGAATAATTTGGGTCAACTACTTAAAGAGTGAATACTACCGCTTGGACACACAAATGCCAACCGACCTAATGTTATGTATTATCGGTGAATCAGCGATGCTTAAAAGTGCGAACAAAACGCAGTATTGTCCATATATTTTGTAGAATAACAGTATAAATTACTAAACAAATTATAAATCCCCAGAACATAAGATATTCAGGAATACTGAATAGTTCACCGGAAATGCCAACTATTGCGTAACTGCAGCCCATTAGTAGAATAAATGTCAACGAACGACGTGATGAAAAGCCGGCACGCATGAATATATTGTGCAGGTGATGACGATCTGGCTTCAACACCGACTGACCTTTTTTAAATCGGCGGATCATGATCGCTGCCATGTCCATCAATGGTAAACCGATAATCCAGACTGCTGTAACAGGCCTAATATTTGCGTCTACACCTTGTGTAAAGTCAACCAGCAACCAAACGATGGTGAGCCCCACAAACATGCTACCGCTATCGCCAAGAAAAATTTTATTACCTTTGAAACCTCGCCAACTCAAATTGAATGCTAAAAAAGGAACAATAGCGGCTATTACTATCATTGGGGCCATAATCGCCTGACTATTTTCTGATATAAGCAATAAAAAAACCACTGATAACAACACAATTAAGCTCATACCAGCAGCAAGACCGTCAATGCCGTCTATCATATTAAAAGCGTTGATTACGCCCACCACACATACTAACGTAAAAAAATACCCCGAGGTTCCTAAAATAATATCACCGACGCCACTGACATCACCCAAGTTAGTGATATAATTTTGCGCTGCTAATGCCATTATTGCTGCCACACCAAATTGGCACAGAAGCCGACCTTTTGCGCTTAAGTCAAATTTGTCATCAAGCATTCCGAGTAAGACAATAATTGTAGCTGCCGTAAAAAATAACGACCCGTTTTTAAACCACACATCTGTGACAAAACTAGCAATAATTACTGCACCATAAATAGCAACACCACCCGTAAGCGGTATCATGCCTGAATGCGTTTTACGTCCATCAGGCTCGTCAACCAGACCAAGCTGGTGTGCAAAAGGAGTCATGATAACCAAAAGAATAGTAGCCACAAAAAATGCGGTAAATATAGGTAAGAGGTACAAATTACTAAACATCCACGATATCCATTATTGCTTTTTTAAAATATTGAAAAACAAGCTTTTATTAACTCAGTCTTACAAACTACTTAAAGGTAGAGTAGTTACTGCTTATTCAACACACCCCAAGAAGCCTATTAAAAAGGTTTACGTCCATGCATTGTTTAGCTTAACACCCACCATTTTAACAAAGGAGTAATTACAATACAATATGATTGCCATCAAATTAATGTAGCAACGATGTTGAGTTTTAAATAATTCTGTAAATTCAATGAAAAACATTAATCTATTAAGTTATAAAAACATCAATTTTTACAACTAGTTAAAATAAATTGTTGTTAGTCAATCATATTTTCACAATTTATTTAAAGCAAGTTGAAACAAATAGAGGTACCGAAACAACAACTGGGTGACAGACTCGTTTTATAAAAAAATACTTTTAAATCACTTGAAAAAGGTGCTCATGCCGATTAATACAGCAAGCATAATAAATTTTGATTATCGTAACTTTTTTTAATGTCATCTAATTATTTCGGGAGCTTTTGACTCAAATCAGCTTATAACTACATACA
>CAZMDX010000129.1:0-35772 GCA_964564805.1 uncultured Pseudoalteromonas sp.
CCATCAAACAACAAGAATCTGCTGATGCTGAAAAGGTTGGATTTTTTAGTAAGTTAAAACGTGGATTGTCTCGAACTAAAGAAAGTATCGGTAGTGGCATTGTTAGTTTGTTTCGTGGCAAGGCCATTGATGATGAATTGTTTGAAGAATTAGAAACACAGCTATTAGTGGCAGATGTGGGAATGGACACAACAGTTAAGATCATTAATCAGCTGACTGAAAGTTCGAACCGCAAGCAATTAAAAGACGGCGACGCCCTATATCAGTTATTAAAAGAACAAATGGGCGATATATTGAAGAAAGTGGAGTCCCCGCTTATCCTTAAAACTGAGTCTGGACCATTTGTCATTTTAATGGTCGGCGTGAATGGCGTAGGTAAAACCACCACGATTGGTAAGATGGCTAAGCAATTTCAGCAGCAAGGTAAGAAAGTGATGTTGGCCGCAGGTGATACTTTCAGAGCAGCGGCAGTTGAACAACTTCAAGTCTGGGGCGAGCGCAATAATATTCCAGTAGTTGCACAACAAACAGGTTCGGACAGCGCATCAGTCATTTTTGATGCGTTTCAATCCGCTAAGGCAAAAAATATCGACGTGTTGATTGCAGATACCGCTGGCCGCTTACAAAACAAAGAACATTTAATGGAAGAGCTCAAGAAAGTGGTGCGTGTTATTAAAAAAATTGCACCTGAAGCCCCACACGAAATCATGCTGACTTTAGATGCAGCCACAGGACAAAATGCAGTAAGCCAAACTAAGTTATTTGATGAGGCAGTAGGCTTAACTGGAATAAGCTTGACAAAATTAGACGGTACCGCAAAAGGCGGGGTGATTTTTGCTATTGCCGATCAATTTACTATTCCTATTCGATATGTCGGTATAGGTGAGGGCATTGACGATTTAAGACCTTTTAATAGCCAAGATTTTGTAAATGCGCTATTTTCAGAACCTGAACGTCAGCAATAACCAACATATTAAGCCATTTTATGATTAAGTTTGAACAAGTCAGTAAAACCTATCCCGGCGGACAGCAAGCCTTGAGAAAAGTTGATTTTCATATTGAGCCAGGAGAAATGGCTTTTTTAACTGGGCACTCAGGCGCCGGAAAAAGCACCTTGTTGAAACTGATATCCATCATGGATCGACCGACTGTAGGTAAAGTATTAATCAATGGACATGATTTAAGTAATATTCAACGAAAACAAATTGCTTATATACGCCGAGACATTGGGATGATTTTTCAGAGTCATCAATTGTTGATGGATAAAAGTGTCTTTGACAACGTGGCTTTGCCTTTAATTATTGAAGGTTATTCACACAAAGAAACAGCGAAACGCGTTCATGCAGCATTAGAAATGGTAGGTTTAAGAGACAAGGTCAAAAATTTGCCTGCTATGCTCTCAGGCGGTGAACAACAAAGAGTCGGTATTGCCCGAGCCGTGGTAAACAAGCCTCCCCTGTTATTAGCGGATGAACCAACAGGTAATTTAGATCCCAAATTATCAATGGAAATTATTCGTTTGTTTGAGGATTTTAATCAAGCAGGTGTATCCGTATTTATCGCGACTCATGACCTTGGACTGATTGCACGCATGAAATATAGAACATTAACACTCAAACAAGGTCAGATGATAACTGATGGTTTGACTGACGAAGTTCAAAATGGCGATCTTTATGTATAACTTTTTCTTAAATTTAGCTTTTAGCTCTGCAGTAGATATCTCATTGTGTGAGTTAAGTAGATGAGCATATTGTTTAAAGGTCGAGTGCAAGGTGCACAAATTTCTCAAATATCTACATATCAGCGTTTTTTGATGTTTTTTGTTAGCCATTTTAGACAAGCTTTGGCTAGCTTGGGTGAACTATGGCGCTCGAAAGCCTCGTCACTGATGACGATAGGTGTACTAGGATTAAGTATTACTTTACCTAGCACACTCTACGTAATGGTAAAAAACGCTGAAAATGTAAGCTCTGGTTGGGAACAAGCCTCTCAAATATCTTTATTTTTAAAGGAAAAAGTCAGTCAGGGAGACATAGACCAACTTCTAAAACGCATTCAACTTTGGCCAGAAATTGATTCAATCAACTACATATCGGCAGACCAAGCACTTGATGAGTTTAAACAACTATCTGGTTTTGGTGATGCTATTGCTTACTTGGATCAAAATCCATTGCCTAATGTGTTATTGGTCACACCCACAAGCCGCCATTCCGGTCCTGTTGCCGCTCGTTTACTTTTAGATAAGCTCAAAGACGAGAGAGAAGTGGATGTGGGCAAGTTAGATATTGAATGGCTTGAACGTCTGCATGCCTTGCTTGATGTCGTCAAAGATTTGGTGTCAGTTATCGCTCTTTTACTATTTCTTGCCGTTGTTCTCATTATTGGTAATACGATAAGACTCAACATTATTAGTAAAAAAGACGAAATTTTAGTAATGAAACTCGTTGGTGCTACAGATGCTTTTATCCAGCGTCCTTTTATGTACACTGGTTTTTGGTATGGATTTTTAGGTGGGTTACTAGCGTGGATAGTGGTTATATTACTTTTATGGTGGATGAGCAGCAGCGTGAGTGCAGTCAGCGAGTTATATCAAAAGAGTTTCAACTTAACCGGTGCTGACCTCTCAACCTTCTTGTGGATGTTAGGCCTGTCAGTTTTCTTAGGTCTAACGGGTTCATTGTTATCAGTCAAACGTCATGTAAGAGAAATTGAGCCTAAGTAATTTGAAAGTTTTTGCCCCAAACCCAATGTTAATAAATTAATCTTGGGTTTATAGGTACTATTTTAAAGTTCCCCAAAATAATTGAATTGAAAGCTCATGGACCCGCCACTTAAGTCCAAACCTTGTGAATTAAAAGCACTTACTCAGATGAAAATTAGCAATCTTGTGTCATTAGATATTGCACATTTTTAATATCCCCATCTGTGTTAGCTGGTTTTATTTTTAAAGCGCAGGCCAATAACCCATATATTTCTATGTTATCAAAAGGTGTAGTCGTCAGTTTCTTATTAAATGCTGGGCCACTAGCAATGAAGATGGCATGCATCAATGGGTCTTGATTATCATAACCATGAGTGGCAACAGAACGACCTAATTTAGCCATTGGTTCCGGCTTGCGCTTATCTCGACTGGCATAAATACTCCACCCAGGATCAGCTAACAGCATTAGGTCAGGCCCTCTTTGTGGGTGGTCAAAATGATAATTAGCGGGGAAATTGCCACGCCTTAACACGCGCATGTTAGGGTGAGCCCTATGTAATTTTGCATATGCTTTATCTACAATTACGGGGGCTGCATACAGATTTAAAAATGGAGCGTGTACCGAGTTTCTCTCATCTGACCAATTGGGAATAATAAAAGCCGATAAGTCTAACCACGGGTCAAGATTAATCACACGTTGATCAGACAAATTAACCATCCCATGGTCCGCTACAATCACTATATTAGTTTGCGGTTCAAGTCCGAGCTTGTTGAGTCCTTGCAGCAAATCACCAATATGTTGGTCAACCTTAGCCACGGCTTCTCGTTCTTGCGCTGAACCCACACCAAAATCATGTGCTGCACTGTCGACTGCTGAAAAATATAAAGTAATGAGCCTTGGACGCTCTTTTTCAGGAAGGGCAAGCCACCCTAACACTTCTTCAACACGTTCTGCGTAGTCTTTATCTTGTTGATACGGTTTCCAAAATGATGGACGAATACCATCAATTTCAACTTCTGAACCAACCCAAAAATACGTTGCCGTTTTGACACCTTGTTTTTCAGCTGTTATCCAAATAGGTTCGCCGCCCCACCACTTAGGATCGCTTACATCTGTTTGACGATTGAATTTACGTCCCATTTTTCGATCATAAGGATAATTGGAAACAAAGCCATGATTTTTTGGGTGTAAACCTGTTGCTAAAGAATAAAAATTTACGAAGGTTTTAGTCGGCATAGCCGGGATCATACTGGCACTTACGCCAGAATCTGCTAAAGACCGCAGGTAAGGTGCAGGCATACGTTCCAATGTATCTGCCCGAAGTCCGTCAATGCCAATCATAATGACAATAGGCTCTTCCTTAGACTTTGCAAAAGAGGTGCTAAAAAAAGCCAATAAAACAAGTGTTAACAGATATTTAAAATAAATATTGAACATGTGTATGAGACCTTATTCAGCAAACTAAAAAGTATAATGGGAGGCGTTTAACAGCAAATAATAGCGGATGAAACCGTCGCATCCGCTTAACAGTAAGTCTGTTATTACAGCGGTAAACCCGAACCGTTGTCATCGGTAGGGTCGATGTCATCTGCCTGAGTAGAAGCGACCCCAGCTTTTACAACTTCTACTCCGTCGACTCGCTGTAGACCTCTAGGCAATTTATTACCCCGTCTGCCTCGATCTCCTTGATAGTGTTCAAGATCAGCGGCGGTTAACGTCATACCTCGCTTACCCGCCAAGATTTTAACATTAGCGCCTTGCGGGACCACTGCTAACACTCTTACATACTCTTCTCTGGATTGTACTTTTGCCGATGGAATACTCAGCAGCTTGTTACCTTTACCTTTACCTAAACTTGGCAAATCTCGTAGCGGAAACATTAACATTCTACCTTCGCTCGAAATAGCTAAGCACCAATCAGTTTTGAGATCAGATACTAGCTGTGGACCAATAATTTTGGCTGCTGTAGATAGGGACAAGTATGCTTTTCCTGCTTTATTTTTGCTGACCATATCGCTAAATTTACCAACAAAACCGTAACCTGCGTCAGATGCCATTAGATACTGCTGATCATCACTCCCCATCACCATATGTTCAACGTTTTCGCCACTGACGATATTAAATCGACCCGTCAATGGTTCTCCTTGGCTACGAGCTGAAGGTAAACCATGGGCATCACAAGAAAATGTTCTACCTGAAGAGTCTATAAATACGACCTGCTGATTACTTCGTCCTTTAGCACTAGCGTGATAGCTGTCACCAGCTTTATAGCTAAGACCTTCAACATCCACATCATGACCTTTAGCACATCGTGCCCAGCCTTTTTCAGACAACACTACTGTGACTGATTCCGAAGGAATTAATTCTTTTTCAGTTAACGCTTTCGACTCACCTCGTGCAACAAGTGGCGAACGCCTATCATCACCGTATAGTTCTGCCGCCTCTAATATTTCTTTTTTAATCAGCGTTTTTAAACGTTTATCAGAACCCAGCAACAATTGTAACGCATCTCGCTCTTTCGCTAATTCTTCTTGTTCGCCTTGGATCTTTACTTCTTCTAATTTAGCAAGGTGGCGTAATTTTAAATCCAGAATGGCTTCAGCTTGAATATCTGACAGACTAAACTGTGCCATGAGTTGTTGTTTAGGTTTTTCTTCAAAACGGATAATGCGGATGACTTCATCAATATTTAAGAAGGCGATCATTAAAGCTTCAAGAATATGCAGTCTGGCAAGTACTTTGTCTAGTCTAAACTGCAACCTGCGAACAACGGTACTTTTCCTGAAACTCAACCATTCTGTTAATATCATCCGCAAGTCTTTTACCTGAGGTCGGCCATCTAAGCCAATCATATTGATATTAACTCTATAACTTTTTTCTAAATCTGTTGTAGCAAACAAATGTTGCATCAATTGTTCTACATCAACACGATTTGAACGGGGTGTAATCAACAACCGAGTGGGATTTTCGTGATCTGATTCGTCACGTAAATCGCTGACCATAGGTAACTTTTTTGCCTGCATTTGTGCAGCAATTTGTTCAAGAATTTTGCCACCAGATGCTTGATGAGGAAGCGCGGTAATTATAATGTCGCCACTATCTTCTGAATACACGGCCCTCATTCTGATGGAACCACGACCAGTTTCATAAATTTTAGTAATATCTGATTTTGCTGTAATGATCTCTGCATCTGTAGGGTAATCAGGCCCTTGTACAAATTCTAATAATTCGTGTAACTCGGCTTTACTGTTGTCTAACAAATAAGCACAAGCGTTGGCGACTTCACGAACATTATGTGGAGGGATATCAGTTGCCATACCTACAGCAATTCCAGTAATACCATTTAACAATATGTGCGGTAAGCGTGCCGGCAGTACCTTTGGCTCATCTAACGTACCATCAAAGTTAGGCTGCCAATCAACTGTTCCTTGACCTAACTCAGTTAATAGAACCTCACTAAATTTGGATAATCGAGATTCGGTATAACGCATCGCGGCAAACGATTTAGGATCGTCTGGCGCTCCCCAATTACCTTGTCCATCCACCAGTGGATAACGGTAGGAAAATGGCTGTGCCATCAATACCATAGCTTCATAACAGGCTGAGTCCCCATGAGGGTGGAACTTACCTAGTACATCGCCAACAGTACGTGCTGATTTTTTATACTTAGCTGCGTTATTTAAACCCAGTTCAGACATGGCGTACACGATACGCCTCTGCACTGGCTTCAAACCATCACCGATATGCGGCAATGCCCTATCCATAATGACGTACATCGAATAGTTCAGGTAAGATTCTTCAGTGAATCGACGCATCGTTAACTGCTCGATGCCATCTTTATTGATAATGGTTTCTTGACTCATGTTTGCTTGCTTTTACCACTTGTTCTTGTTTTAAATTTTGGTTGAAAGTAACTATTACCTAAGACCGCATTTCTTTATTGAATAGACTACCCTATAAATGGCACTGATTACATCACCTAAGTTTATCTTTAGTTATGCAACGACCCATCAAAATAAAGCTAAGGTTTGCCATAGGTATTAGTGTGATGGTTTAATGCTCTTACCTATTTCACATACCGACTTAATTTGATGTCTTATCGAGTTTGTAGATTTTTATTGTTAACTACTTTGTTAACTACTTTGTTAACTATTTTCTTAATTCCTTTGTTTGCAATTGCTCAGGGGGATGTTCAATTAATTACCACCAATGAATCAATTAGATTATCTTCTCAATTAAAGGTATTTCGAGAGACAGATAATCCGTTAGGATTATTTGACGTTAAACAAAAACTAGATGAGTTTGTATGGCGACGTAGTAACAACCCAAACTATGGTCTCTTCGACAAAGGAATGTGGTTGCACACCACTATCAGCAACGTTACTGAAAACGAAGAATGGGTCATCGATGTTGCGTTTACACAAATAGAAAAAGTAGATATCTACGTAATGCTCGACGATGAAGTTTTGGGTCATACTAGCCACGGTAAAATTCGTCAGAATCCTAAATATCGTTTCCCAACATTAAAAGTAATGCTGCCTTATGCGAAGACCGTCGACTTATTCGTGCGTGTTGAGAGTGACCGATCTTCGTTAGTAGCGCCAGTTGATATTCAAACCTATGACCATCACCAAAAGATTAATTTTTATGACAACCTTATATGGGGACTATTTTATGGCGGACTTCTCATGTTGGCTATCTACAACATTATTCTCTATATTGGATTAAGAGAAAATAGTTTGTTGGCATATGTGGGTTATATTTTTTCCATTTTGCTGTGGCAGTTTGTTTGGGGTGGCCATTTACACTTATTGATGCCTAGCTCAATCACCATGTGGGTAGGTCCACATACAGATTTAATTTATGTGATCGTTGGGATTTCTTCCGGATTATTTACTATATCCTTTTTAGAAATGCCTAAATCAGCACCTAATTCGTTAATTTACATTAAAATTTGTATTGCCCTGTTGGCAATCTTAGGTCTGCTATCGATATTCAACATCTTACCTTCAATTTGGCAAAGTAGCTTAGTTTACCTAGCAAGTGTGATGGCTATTATTTGTTATGCTTATGCTGGTTTTGAGAGCTATGGAAATAAGTTTTATGCCGCTCGGTACTTTATTTTTGCATGGGGTATTTTAGCTGTTTTTGCACTTATCGGTATGTTAAGTCTTGTCACTATTCTGCCATCAAATTTCTTCACTGCTTATTGTTTTCAACTAGGTGTTTTTATTGAGGCGGGACTATTTTCATTGGCTATAATGGACAAAAGCCGTCACCAGTTGGAGCAAGAGGTAGAACAAACAACAGAAGACTTAAGAAATAATATTGAACTGGTTGAGGAACAAAACGTTCGTTTAGACATCGCTCGCAAAGACGCCATCACAGCGAGTAACGTTAAGTCACAGTTTTTAGCCAACATGAGCCATGAAATACGCACTCCTTTGAACGCCATATTAGGATTCAGCAAAGAGTTACATTCAGACTCATTACCACCAGAAAAACAAGAACAGGTCAGTATTATTAATGCCGCTGCAGACAATTTACTGAGTATTGTCAATGATGTATTAGATTTTTCTAAAATCGAGGCGGGTAAGTTAAAAATCAACAACCATCCTTTTTCACCGAATGAAATGTTAGAAGATATGGTCAGCATCATGGCTAAATCGGCTCACCTGAAAAGTTTAGAGTTTATTTATAACTTAGAACCTTTACCAGAAAAGTTGATTGGTGATAGTTATCGAATTAAACAGGTTTTAAACAATCTTCTAGGTAATGCGCTCAAATTTACTGACTATGGTTTTGTTAGTCTTTCAGCTTCTGGAAAAAAGCGTGAACATGGAATTTACGAGCTTGTTCTTAAAATTGAAGATTCTGGAATAGGCATAAGTCGCGAAGATCAACGAAAACTGTTTGCCGCCTTTTCACAAGTTGACGATGCCTTAAGTCGCTCTTATCAAGGCACAGGATTGGGTCTGGTCATCTGTCAAGAACTGGTCAAACTGATGCGCGGTGAACTCACCCTTCAAAGCGTACCGAACTCTGGCAGTATTTTTACAGTAACAATCAGATCCAACCTACTAAATACTAATCTTTCACTTAGTCAAGACAGCGAATGGTTAGATAAAAAAATTATTTATTTCGACCCTTTTCCTCAGTCTCGCCATTGTGGTGTGAAGATACTGACATACTTAGGCGCCAATGTTACCGGTGTTGAATCATTGGCCTACCTCAGGGAATTAAAGCAACATTACGATTTAGTATTTATTTGTGTGCCGAACAATAAAGAAAATATTCTACCTAGTATTTTAGAAGCCACACGACACCTTGATACAGATAAAGCTATATTGTTGTATTCTGGGATCGAGTCATTATCAAATCGTAGCGATCTGTCACAATATTTTTCACACCAAATGCGTCTTCCATTAACGTTAGGCAAATTGAATAGCTTACTGCATGTGCCAAAAGAAAGTCCGACTGACAAGTTGCAACAGCGTTTAGCTTCATTACCCAGTGCTAAAGTTTTAGCTGTTGATGATATGGAGATAAATTTACGCTTACTGACTACTTGGTTGAAAAAAACTAATTTGCAGCTTACTTTGGCATTTAGTGGGGCAGATGCGGTTGCGCAATGCAAAGAACATGAATTCGATTTGATCCTCATGGACGTACAAATGCCAAACATGGACGGGTTAGCAGCAACGAAACATATACGTCAAACAGACTTGAATTTAGGCACACCTATCATTGCAGTCACTGCTCACGCCTTTAAAGAAGAGCAAGACAGATTACTGGCTTCTGGAATGGATGATTATTTGCCTAAACCTATTAACTTGTCGGATCTAATAGACTTAATCAAACGTTGGTGCCAGATACCAGATCCTATTAACGCACAACAACCTAGTTTTGATTGGTCACTCGCACTTAAGCGCGCTTATCAAAATGAAGATGCAGCAAAAGATATATTGCAACAATTTGTACAACAATTACCAGGGCTAGTGGATTCGATAGAAAAAGCGAATCAAACCGAAGATTATCAAGAGATGCAAGCAAAGGTACATCAGTTGCACGGCGCCTGCTGTTACACAGGTGTGCCAGCAATGTTAGCACTGTGTAATGATATGGAAGGAGCATTAAAACGTAAACAAATTGAGCTGGCAAAATTAAGAGTTAACAGATTAAAGAATGAGTCCCACAACCTATTGTTGGCTGTAGAACAAGCAAAGATTATTTAACCTCCGCATTAGGGACTACTTAACCTGATTATCTGAATTTGACGCAGTTAATACTCGTTGCTGGCATTGTCGTATTAAGTCGACAAATTTCTGTTCTGGACGATCTAACTCAGAACCCGCGACAAAAATATCATATCCCAAACGTGTTCTTAACTTGGTCATACGATTAGCAAACATAGCCTGAATACCTTTGTACACGATCCCATTGCTGTCTTTAAAATAATCATCTTCCAACATATCATCACTATTACAGCCACCACTAGCACAGTCTTTTGTTGCAGCCATTTCGTATAATAATAGTGGGCGCTGTTCCATTAAAACATTTGTCATTAATCGTGGCGAAATACCTTTTAAAAAGACTGAGTAGTCTTTAATTTTTATGGCTACCATATCCAGTGACTTATGCTCTAATCCACGCGATACTTTCGGCACATCAACGCGCTGAATATTACTCCAATCAAGCTGCCATTGACCATGTCGATGTTTATAAAGCATGGATGTTTTCGAAAGAAGAAAACTAAATTGGGGTTCTCTATATTTAACCCATGCGATCAGCAATGCCACTAGTGATGCGCTGGTCAAAAATATTCCAATCAAGTACATTGTTTTAGGCAACACCGAGAATGCGATACTTGCTAAACACAAACCTACTAAACCGACTAATAAGCTGACTATCACATTACGCTTTGCCTGCCTTTTAATTTCAATAACATCTTGCATAATGTCTACTTTATCTCCAAAACCAAAGGTAAATGATACAAGTGAATATTGCCCAAATCAGCAAAGCTCTTACCCGCTTGCATCTTACACAATCAGTATGCCACCAGCTCAACCAAGACTTTCCCACAGATTTCATTCTCCCCTGACAGCTACATTATAAAATGAATCCTACCTCGCAAATAAGATATCAAGCAACAGCATTATGATTATTTATTTCAAAACACTTATTACTAAATATATTATAAAATATGCTATAAAAAGGACTACCCAGACGACCCTATTAAATGTCTTACGCTGTTTTATATAATCTAGATACAACTAAAGGTGTAAATACCAAAGATAAAATAACTGAAAAGCCTACACCTCCTGATAATACGACCGCTAGAGGTGGCCAAAATGTGCCATCACTAAATAACAAAATGGGAATAAAACCACCTACAGTTGTAAATGTAGTAGACAAAATATGCCGACTACAGCCCATAGTTTCTTCAATAATTTGGCTAATGTCCCCAGATTTTGCTTTTGGATTGGCATTGATCGCCGCAATCACCACAATGGAACCATTAATAGCCACACCTATAAGTCCTGCACAGCCTAGCAAAGGGTTAAACCCGATAGGCAGTCCAGATATCCACAGACTCAGCATGCCTAAGCCCACAGATAAAACCGCAACAGACCCAATTACTAAGGCTAATCGCAGACTACGAAACGAAAGTATCAAGGTGGTGATCATCAACACTAATAAAACAGGCGCGTATGTTGCCAACTGCCCTACTGCTTCTTGTTGTTCATCAGCATCACCTGCCATCTTAAAACGATACCCTTTGGGCATACTAAAATTCATATCCTCTAGTTTTTTTGATAACCGCTCACTTGCATCGATGGCTGTGGCGCCTGGCAGTAAAAATGCCTCAACTCTATTCATTCGTTCACCGTTTTGCCTAGTAATACCAGCAACCGTGGGTCTTAGTAAGAAATCACCTAAGGCAGAGACTGGCATAGACACACCTTGGCTAGTGAGTTTTTCACTTAATAAAGGTAAACTCTGAATTTGTGCAAGGTCGCCCCTGAATTCGTTTCCAACTCTAATTCTGATAGGTATTTCTTCAGTACCTTCCAAAATAGAACCGCCTACTTTACCGTCCAATGCATATTGTAATTGTTGAGAAATTTCAACCAATGACAACCCTGCCATTTGACTTGCATCTTGGGTTGCATCAAGCGCCCACTCAGGTTCACCAAAAGTAATAGAAGCGATAGATTGAGATATGCCAGGTACCTGTGACATTGCCAACCTAACTTGATCACCCAATGAATTTAAAATATTGATATCTGGCCCAAATATTTTTATCCCTACTGGGGCTGATACTGGCGGTCCTTGAGCAAATGCTCGTACCACAATTTTACTCTGGGGATAGGCTTCGTCTAACTCTGTTTGCAATTGACCGATCAGTTCTTTGGCATCAGACACACTATTGGCTTTCACGACTGCATTTGCGTAGTGTGATGAATTATCTTTGTTCATTAATTGGTTATAATAAACAGATGGAAATGACCCACCCACCAACCAACTTAGTTGCGTCACTTGTGGCTTTTTACGGATCAGTTCATCCACACTTTTAACCACGTTTTGAGTTTCATTAATGGCCGTTCCCTCTGGCATCCACAAGTAAATTTGAAATTGATCTCTGTCAGCGCTAGGAAAAAAAACACTACCTAATTGCCCAGCTAATATAAATCCAGAAACCGAAATAGCAATACAAGCCGATACACCTAACAAAGGTCTTTTAAGTGCTTTTTCTAGTGCGGTTCTATAACCAAGGCTAATAGAAGGTGCTTGGATACCAACAGAATACCAAGCAGACAACTGCTGTGACTTTCTAGGCAAAAAACGCGCTGCAAGTGCCGCTATAATTGTAAGTGAAATAAACAGTGAGCCGATCAGCGCCATCACCACACTAATAGCGATGGATCCGATAAAATCACCAATATTACCCGGTAACAAAAATATTGGCATAAAACCTAAAACCGTGGTCGAGGTGGATGCTAATAAAGGGACAAATAAATGTTGGATACTCTGGATTAACGCGTCGATGCGGCTGATGTCAGAGCTGACTAATTTACTTCTAATTTCATCGGTAATAACAATCGCGTTATCAATCAGTAAACCAATAGCGATGATGATGCCAAAAATTGACATTTGATGAATTTGTTCGTCAAAAAAGGTTAATGAAAAAATAGCAAAAGCCGCACACAATGGTAGTGATAAACCCACTATCCATGACGCCTTTATACCCATAAAGATGAATACCACTGCCATAACGGCTAAACTACCGAGTAGCAAGTTTATGGTCAGCTCAGACAAACGTGAATCAGTATAAATATTCTGCTCAAACACAACATCTGCCGTAACAGTGGCACCATATTGATTATTAAATTTAGCAACAATCGCCTTGGCATTGTTTGTCCATGTGTCCACTCGCAAGGTAGTTTGCATCCGTGATGCAACAAATATGACCTGCTGTCCATCAACAAACCCCATGTCGTTCACCGGCAAACGAGACCCCTTTTCTACTGTTGCTATATCACCTAAACGTAAATAGCCACCTTGTTGTGTTGCACGTAATGGTAAGTCTCTGATGGTGGATACGCTGTCTAATTCTTGTGCCACCTGAATTCGCATATTTTGTTCAGTCGAATACAGCACTCCAGCGGGAATTTTGGGGTCTGCAGCAGCAATAAGATCACTTGCTTGGCTGATACTCAAGCCTGAACTGATGAGTTGTGCTGGGTCAATAGTGACTTGGATTTCTTCGTCAAGATCACCGTAAACCCTGACCAATTCAGTACCAGGCACATTGCGTAGTTGGTCAGATAAATGCTCTGCCATGCGGCTAATAATAGGCAAAGGCGTCGCATAGCCCGGTGCAGTTTGCAGGCTCACTAGCAACGTAAAAGCAGTGGCACCTCTGCGTTCGTCAAGAAAAGGATCACCTGCCCCTTGAGGAAATTTAAGTTTCGCGTTTCTGAGACCATCGCGGATTTTTGAAAAAATTTGATCGTTACTGCTGTTATCTACCCATGCCTGCAATTCAACACTGACAACAGAAGTACCCGAGCGTGACGTAGATGTTATTTCTTTAATTTCATATAGTTGTCTAAGCTCATCTTCAATCACATCTGTGACTAAGGCTTCGACTCGCTCTGCTGATGCACCTGCATAAGGCGTAATAACCAATACAAAACGGGTATCGATTCTGGGATCTTCCAAGCGTGGAATGTTATTGATTGCAGACAAGCCTGCTACCAGCAGCACCGTGATACTTAAGACTAGCAGGTGCCCGTTTCGGAAAAACACGCTATACCAATGGTATTGATGCTGATTGTCTGGTTGCAATTTTGGTGTTTGCTGCAACATTACAAGACACCTGGCAAGACGTTTGAAAGTGTTAGCGTGCTGTCATTAATAGTCACTTTTTGCCCAGAAACTAAGCGGTGAACGCCTTCTATTACTACAGACACCTGCTCTTTCAGAGCACCACGTACAAAAGCCTTTTTGTCATCTGCATGCACAACTTCAACTAACTTAACCACTAGTTGCTGTTCGCCATCAATATCTTCAACAGTAAACAAACTCCATAATCCCCTAACACTGCTAACTAAGGCCTTACGTGGCACCCAAAATCCTTGGGCATCAATGTTACTACTGATATCAATGTGCAATAAATCACCGGGTAGAATCGATAAGTTTGGCTCAGTCAAACTAATTATCATATCAACAGTGCGGGTATCTAGCCTTCTTTGCTGAGCAATAGATTTTATCTTACCCAACGTCTGATTAGTTTTGGTTGTAACAGCAATGACTTGGTCAATTGAAAATTTGTTCACGTGATCAGCTGAAAGGGCAAATCTGGCCTCTAATTGACCATTTTGCTGCAGATTGAATAACGTTTGACCAGTACTCACTACAGTACCTTTATCAACCAAACGTCTCACAACACTGCCATCAAAAGGGGCCAGCAACTTAGTTTTACCTATTTCAACTAACAGCGTTTGCTTACGTGCTAAAATTTCATCCACAAAAGCCTTGGCGGCATTAACCGACTCTGTTGATTCGTCCAAACGTTGCGCTGACTCAAGTTTTTTAGCCACCAGCTCAACCACTCGTTTGAGAGACAGTTCAGCCAGATTAGCTTCAGACTTGGCACGATTTAAAATGGCAGTTAACTCATTCATCTGCGCTTTAAACCTCTGATTGTCTAATACAGCCAATGTTTGTCCTTGCTCCACCGCTTGCCCATCATCGACGAATATATCCACCACAGAACCGCCTTGGTCAAAACCTATCGCCGTCGTTTGTGGGGCTTCTGCACGGCCAACCACTAAACGCTTTTGCACATATTGCTCATGCCATTCAATTGGCATAACATTAACTAGGACCTTTTTAGTCTCTGCCGGCGATTGTTGATGCTGCTCATTACCAGATGCTTTCATTAACAAAACCAATGCGGTTAGTGCAATGAAGGGGAGCAGCCAAATCAAATATTTCTTGTAGCTTGGTTGTTGTGGCAACTGATTAGCATTTGTCATAAAATTCTCTATGGATTTGATAAAAGTACAAATAATTTAAATACTAGACTGTCTAGTTTGATATATAGTAATCGCTAATCGAAACGTTGCAAATACTTTTTTGGATCATCAGAGGTTTAATGTTGTCACATAAAGAGACCAGTAAAGCTGGAAGACCTAAAAGTGCTGAAAAATGTCAGCAAATATTATGTTCAGCAGGCGAACTATTTTTAACGAGTGGCTTCAGTGGCTGTACTATGGATATGGTGGCTAAACAATCAGGCGTATCAAAACAGACCGTTTATTCACACTTTAGTAATAAAGAAGCATTATTTTTAGCCGTAATTGAGGGTAAATGTGCGGAATATCAACTAGATGATAGACACCTTGAGATTGAAAACTATACATTGTTTCAGTTACTTCAAGAAAGGGGGTTGCAGATAGTTAGGTTACTCCATGACGATCAAGTTATTGCTATTTATCGGGTGATAATAGGCGAGGTAAACAGCAATCCCAGAGTCGCCGAATTATTCTACCAAGCAGGCCCAAAACATAACTTCGAGTATTTGAGCAAGTGTTTTTTAAAATTTACTAAACGACCCATCACTGAAAAATTTGCAAATACATGTGCGGCAACTTTCTTAAGCTTGCTGCAGAACAATTTTCATATCAAAAGTATTTTGGGATTAGACTTTGCGTTGTCTGAACAAGAGCAAGTCGCTCATGTAGAATTTGCCATTCAAATGATTGTGAGGCTACTTGAGCCTAGTGAAAGCTAAGGCTGTTTATACACAATCGAGACATGCAGGTACTTTATAAATTTTAATTGGTCATAGATGAACATACGCAAAGTCTAATGATTTTGCAGATGCGTTTACTTGCCCGTCAGTCAGTTCGGTTATTCAGTTTCATTAATTTCCTATTTAAACTGAAACATTACATCAATTTAATTGGTCCTAGAGGTACATATGCAAAGTTTAGTGGTCCTATTTATGCGTCTAATTGTCCGTCAATCGATACTTTTATTCACTCTTAGCTTTATCAATTTTTCCATTCAAGCTGAAACACTATGGCAAGGACAAGTTACCCAAGCAAAGTCAAAACAAGTAAAACCGCTGCGCGCAGTAGCTGATAACGCAAAATACATGCACATAAATCAAGATCTATTAAATGATACATTTTCTAATTTACACTCACCCACTACGATCACGTTACCTTTGCCTAATGGTTTAAACATATCAGTCATACTTACCCCTTCGCCTATTTTGAGCACCGATTTAGCCGAACAATACCCACAATTTATGACCTATCAAGCACAACAAGTTGACCAACCCAAAAACATTGGTCGATTCAGTATTTCTCACTTAGGCTTGTTTGGTTTGTTTCGGTATAAAAATCAATGGATGTTATTATCGCCTCGCTACCAAGAAAAAACACAGGATTATGTTAGCTATTGGTACAAAGATGCGCCCAAAGAGTATAAAAAAGGAACACTTCCCGCTGATTTTTTACTGGCAGAAACCCAACTAGAAGGGCTTCAATTAGCCCAAAAATTAGTGACTAGTGGGGACACATTGCGCACCTACAAGCTGGCTATCAGCACAACTGCGGAATATACCCAGAAATTAGGTGGAACGGCTGAAAATGTGATTGCAGAATTAATGAATTTAGTTAACCGCATCAATCAGATTTTATTAGTAGATTTAGGCATACAATTTGAATTAGTGGATAACCATGACATCATTTTCTTTGATGCCATTAACGACCCTTTTACTAATTCTGATGCCGCTACTGATATTGAGGTAAATCAGGATATTGTCGACCAGGTTATTGGTAGTCAAAACTACGACATAGGTCACTTACTGGGGACTAACCCTGGAGGGTTAGCTTATGTTGGAGAGGTATGTGACAGTGAATTTAAAGCTCAAGGCTACACAGGTTTAAATAATCCACAAGGTGAACGATTTTTTATTGATTTAGTCGCCCATGAACTGGGGCATCAGTTAGGTGCGACACATAGTTTTAACGCAACCAACTCTGAAAATTGTGATGAAGGACAACGTAACAATAATTCAGCTTACGAACCCGGAAGTGGCTCAACTATTATGTCTTATGCAGGCATCTGCGAATCGCAAAATCTGCAAAATGAAAGTGACCCTTATTTTCATGCCATATCCATTGAAAATATTCGTAACTATCTTGATAGTTTTTCACAGCGAAACTGCGGTGTTGAGACAAACATCAACAATGCTATTCCAGAAATACAACTTGCAAAAATTGCTTATACGGTTCCCGCCAACACACCTTTTGTTTTAAGTGGTAGCGCTATTGATGCTGATGACGACTCATTAATCTTTACTTGGGAACAATTTGATAACGGTGGAATTTTAGGCGCAACAATGAGCCTTGATGAACTCAGTAGTGATAACGGCAATAACCCACTGTTTCGTTCTTACAGGCCGACAGACATAGCACAGCGTTACTTTCCACGGTTAAAAGACGTTCTCGAAGGACAAACAAGTCTTGGAGAAACTTATGCCACTACTGACAGGAATATGCGTTTTAGACTGACAGCTAGAGACAACAAAGGCGGGGTAAGCCAACAAGACGTAGTTATTACTGTGACTACTGCCAACCGATCATTTAATATTGACGCTCCCTCTGAGTGGCAAGCATTATCGGAACAAACAGTGACTTGGGACACAGGCGACACACTAAGCCCACCTATCAATTGTTCAAACGTCGATATCTTACTAATTACTGATACAGATAACCCTTTAGAAACCTCAGTACTTTTACGTACATCCAATGATGGGCAACAAAACATCCGCGTACCCAACATAATCAGCTCTAAAGCACGACTCGTATTAAAATGTAGCGATAATGTTTTTTATGCACTTAGTGCTCAAGCATTCTCTATTATTGGTGTTGCGCCTGTTGCACCTCTGATTGAGAGTCAGAACACCATTAGCTTGAGTGAAGACTCTGAAAGGCAAATCGATTTTGCTGACTTAAATGTCTCAGATGCAGATTCTGCTTATCCACAAGATTTCACTATGACCATACAAAACGGCGATAACGTCAGTATTAATCAGCAAACTTTAATACCAAATACGAATTTTAACGGAATGCTTAGTGTATCGGTTGTTGTTAACGATGGTGAACTTGACAGCAACTTGTTTGTGCTTCAGGTGCAAGTTACACCAGTCAATGATGCACCGGTTGCGAACAACGACAATATTTCTGTTCAGCAAAATAGTGCTTCTGTAACGATTGATGTATTAAGCAATGACAATGATGTGGATATGGATGTGTTAAACATCGACTCATTTAGCTACAGTGGTCAAGGCCAAGTATCAATACTAGATCGACAATTGACGTATTCACCTGCAGTCGGCTTTTCTGGTACAGACTCCATAGTGTATGTAGCAACAGATGGCACATTGATGAATGAAGCTATATTAAGTATTCAAGTAAACTCGTTAACGCCAGTTTCAAGACAATCTGGTGGAGGAAGTATGCTACTACTAAGTTTTTTGTCTTTTGTATGTTTGTTTATAAGAATGTTTAGGCCACCCGCTATGCGAGGGAAATTATGAATAGTCGATTATACTTTTTAATGGTTACCATCGTGATAGGGGGCTTGATACAGGGTTGCAGTCAAACTAGGACTGCTTTTTTATCTGAAACAACTGAATCAGTTCAGGATGATCAGAGCCAACATATCACTCATAATCGTAGTAGTGATCTCAAATGGCTTAATTATGCAGATCCTAAAGTAGACGCAAGATCAGCAATTCAAAAGCAGAATTTCACTTTATTAGCCTTTGCTGGCAGAGCAACCTCTTTTCCAGGCATTACTAACGAGCTATCATCGCTACAACAATGTGGTTACCATCTCATTGCGGGAAGTGGTGATGTATTGAAGTCAAAAAATGATTTAAAATTACGCAAACAATTGTACCAATACGCAGCAACCTATAATCAACTCGTTGCAACCGCCTGCCAAAAAATTAATGACCACTAAATCAATGACCACTAAATCAATGAAAAGTGATGAGCGAATCAGTCCATAACTCGCAATGCAAGTTATGGACTGATATTTTAGACTTTAAATAAAGATTACTTTTCATTAGAAAGATATTTATATACTTGTGATGATTTGCGTTGCTGTGAAAATGACATCAAATCAACACCATTACATTCCATTCCGTTGGACGCTGTTAATTTTTTCAGCACACCTTGAGAACTGCTTGCTAAAAGGCCTACCTTATCTCTTACACTTCTTTTAAGCATGTTGACATCATCTTTGACAACGGCTTCGCAAAACTTCTTATAAGATAAATCGCCAGCATATTTTACCTTGTCCTGTGAACCCAGTTTGGCATTGGCATCAACTGTAAACATTGCCATTGATATTATAGATAGTGCGATTAGTTTTTTCATCAGTCTTCTCCAGTGAGTACTTGTTGCGGGTAAGTCCGCACTACATTTATGACTGATCGACGACTAAACTTCTGTGATTTTATTGTATACAACTAGTAAAAGTTATGTAAAACAATGAGTTAAAATTTTGTAACAGCTGTATACAATTGAAAAACATAGCTTTTTCAATCACTCTTATATCTAAAATGTCAAAGAATAATATTAATCAATCTAAAAAAGAGCAGAGTAAAGACCTGAAACTCTTACTTAAATAGCTTTTGTTAAGCGTTGTTAACGGTTTTAAGCTTAATAAATGACAACATATGGCCAAAAAGAGTCAAACAAGAGTCAAACAAGAGTTTGGTAAAGACTAAATAAGCGTAAAAATAGCAAAACAAGACGTTAAGCAATGTTAGTAACCCAAGCTTGTGTTAGGTATTATAAGTTCTAGCCATTCTAAACGAACAACTTACATGTCTGACAACTATCAACTGTTACCCGAGTGGACTCAACAAGAAGCCGTGATCCTGGTTTGGCCAGATGAAGACACCGATTGGCAGCCTTGGCTGGATGCTGTGCAAAATGTGTATCTACAAATCATTGGCTCCCTCAACCAAGCTGATACCGGTATTGTGTTGCTAGTCCGTAAGGACGAAATTAAAAATTGCTTAAATTGTTTAAATAACTTAAAAATATCCAGCCAAGTATTGATTGTAGATGCACAGTTTGATGATACTTGGATAAGAGACTACGGCTTTTTGAGCTGTGTTGATGGCTCAAGAATGCAACCTGTCGAGTTTGTGTTTAATGGTTGGGGAAAAAAGTTTGATGCCACCAAAGATAATCAAGTCAATCAAAATGTGCTGAGTCAGCTTTGTCAGCAGCCTATCAAATCGATTGATCTAGTCGTTGAAGGTGGCGCATTGGAAATTGACCAAAACGGCACGTTATTATCTACCGAACTTTGCCTGACCAATCCTAAACGTAATGGTAATAAATCTGTCGCATCTTATCAGCTAGATTTTGAACAATTTTTGGGCACTAAAAAAAATGTTATTTTAAGGAACGGTCACTTAGATGGCGATGATACGGATGGACACATTGATACTTTAGTGCGTTTTACCCCAGATAACGGTCTAGTTATTCAATCGTCTTTTAATCGCCCAGACGATAGTCATTTCGAAGGGTTATCGGCTTTAGTCAAAGAATGTCAACATATTTTCCCCACACACAAAATTTTCGAGTTGCCACTGCCGTATGTTGTTAATTTACAGGGGGACAGACTTCCCGCTTCTTATGCAAATTTCTTGATTTCTAACCAACATATTTTATGCCCGATATATCTACAAACAGAAGATAAATTAGCTCTGCAAGTCATGCAACATGCCTTCCCCAATTTTACTATTGTGCCAATAAATTGCCTACCTTTAGTCCAACAATTTGGGAGTTTGCATTGTATCAGCATGCAAATACCTTGTGGCATACTTAAGCCGGAAATATTGCAATCAATCGCCAACGGAGTCAGCGTATATGAGTAATCACAGTTTAAAGATCGGGGTGGTTCAACAAGCCGTTGTTGATAATGATAAAAATGTGAACTGGGCCCGTAGTGCCGAACAAGTGAATGCTTTGGCTGAGCAAGGTTGTAAACTAGTGATGTTGCAAGAATTACACAGCACAATGTATTTTTGCCAACAAGAAAACACCGATTTTTTTGACTTAGCTGAACCCATACCCGGTGCTGCTACTGATTATTTTGCTGCACTTGCGGCCAAACTCAACATCGTGCTCATTACCTCATTATTTGAAAAACGTGGCTCAGGTCTATACCACAATACTGCTGTAGTGTTTGATCGCCAACAAGGTTTAGTCGGCAAATATCGCAAAATGCATATTCCTGATGATCCAGGTTTTCACGAGAAATTTTACTTTACTCCAGGTGATCTTGGCTTTGAACCTATTCAAACCAGCGTAGGCAAACTAGGAGTATTGGTATGTTGGGATCAATGGTACCCAGAAGCAGCAAGATTAATGGCGATGGCTGGTGCCGACATGTTGTTTTACCCCACTGCAATAGGCTGGGATAAAAACGACACCGCAGCAGAGCAAGCTCGTCAACACGATGCTTGGCAAACTATCCAGCGCTCGCATGCTGTAGCTAATTCGTTACCCGTAGTCGTAGCAAACCGCACAGGTTTTGAGGCATCTCCTGTTGCAGGCGATCCTGGTATTCAGTTCTGGGGACAAAGTTTTATTACTGGTCCACAAGGCGAAATGTTAGCCCAAGCCAGCAGTAATAAAGAAGAAAACTTAGTAGCAGATATCGATCTGAACCGCACAGAAAAAATCAAACGTATCTGGCCATATTTTAGAGACCGAAGAATAGATGCTTACGATGACCTGACAAGAAGATGGCGTGATTAAAAAGTAATACTAATGCGAATATTACCGGTTATTCATCGAACATTAATACTATTGAAAAATGTCCGTTACAGTCAAAATATGCAGCAAAACTAGTCATTGGCATCCTCACATGATTAGTCCTGCTAAGTTATCTAATGTTGACAGAGCATTAGCCTTTAGTACTGAGTACTTATATTTTAGCAATGAGACAACTTGCTACACCTGCAAATTTAGGCTTTTGCACTTGCACGACTGCTGACTGCGTCATACCATCTTTTCAGATTAATTTGCTCCTCAGTAATCTTAATATTCACAACTCTGGCAAAATCAACTGCACACATGGCAGTGATATCAGCTATGGTGAATCGGTCAGCAGCAATAAATTCTGACACAGCTAAACGTTTTTCTAATACGTTAAGAAAACCAGCAGCGTTTTTACCCGCTACCTCACCGTATTCTTTAACAGGTGTCATACGGTCCTTAAAATAGCCTGTTGTATGTTGAAAACACATACCTACTTGACCAAAAAAATACAGTTCAACCTGTCGGTGCCACATGTCTATGGTGGCTTTTTCTAGCGCATCTTTTCCCAATAAATTGATTTCTGGATACAATTCTTCAAAATATAAGCAAATTGATCCACCTTCACTAATACAGCTACCATCGTCTAACTCTAAAATAGGTATTTTTCCCACTGGATTTTTCTGGCGCATTTGTGGTGATATGTTTTCGCCCTTTTGTAAGTCGACCTGCACATATTCTATTGGGATATTTTTTTCCGCTAAAAAAATACGCACCCGTCTTGGTGAAGGTGCTGTTTTAGTATCGTATATTTTCATAGTAGTTCTTCTTATATTTTGAATTTTACCCAAAGCAGAAACTAAATTTAAATGGTCATTTAATAAAGCCAATACCATTTTCTATTATTTTACACTCAGGTATCTTTTTGCGTATTTAATTCACTTCAGAGTCATTAAATACAGACTTCATTAGTAACAAAAACGTACACATCTCTTTAATTAATAATACAACGTAATCGTGTAGCTAACTTCATCAAGTCGGTTATTAAACGTCAAGAATGTTATGATTCTCCACCAAACTAACTAAGGTATGCAATCGATCTCTATGCCAAATGAAAAAAATGTATTAGACCAACCATTAAAACTTTGCTGTGGAAACAGTGGTTTTACCCGTGAGGGTTTTTGTTATGTACCTTCAAGCGACCATGGAAATCACAGTGTTTGCGCTATTATCACCCAAGATTTTTTAGAGTTTTCAAAGTCTAGAGGCAACGATTTATCTACGCCGATCCCACAATATCAATTTGCCGGATTAAAAGAAGGAGATAAATGGTGTTTGTGCGCTGCAAGATGGCAAGAAGCATTCAACGCCAATTGCGCACCTAAGGTAGTACTTTCGGCGACTAACGTGGCCTGTTTAGCTATTATTAAACTAGAAGATTTACAGTCTTGCTGCGTCGCTGAATAGATAAACTTGTCTACACGTCCTGAGACATTTTCCACTCTTGTAAAGCTTGCTGGCTGTTAGCCTGAATTAGCTGGTGGTTCTGGCTAACCCACCACTTTTCCATAATGCGTACATTTTTTTGATTTGATTTGTAAAATATATCGATTAGATCACCTACAAATGGAACTAAGCCAAGTAAAAAATCGATGCCAATATTTTTTAGCATAGCGATACGTAATGATTTTGGTACCTGCATGCTTTTAGCCATAGCAACAATACTAATCGACACTGCCACCATAATGATGTCACCCACGACGGGAATAAGACCGACTAAAAAATCTAACCCGAAACGAATACCCAAAAATGGTATGCGTATATTGGAATCGGTAAGATTAGCTAATTTCTGGGCATCTAAAAGAACCTTGGGCGCCTGAACTGTTTCGACCATTTTTGCTCCATGGTGAATATAAATTATTATGTTTGGTTGATCACTTGTAAAATTTGTCCACAGAACCAAGCCATATAAGTACCAACTGTATAACCAAATACCGCTAACATTACCGCAACAGGTGCCAATGAAGGATGAAATGCAGAGGCAACTATAGGTGCTGAAGCTGCACCACCCACGTTAGCTTGACTACCTACCGCCATATAGAACAAAGGGGCTTTGATTAGCTTAGCAACAGTCAACATAAGCGAAGCGTGAATTAACATCCAAATGGCACCAATCACAAAGAATAAAGGCTGGTCTGCAATCATGGTGATATCCATCTTCATACCAATAGTTGCAATCAAGATATATAAAAAAACCGAACCTATTTTTGAAGCACCTGCTCCTTCTAGCTGTCTAACTTTAGTGAAAGATAACCCTACGCCAACTGAGCTAGCAAAAACAATCATCCAGAAAAATTTACTATGGAAGCTAAATTTCTCTGTTTCAGGGAAATTTTCAACAAAATATGGCACGATAGTATCTGCAAACATGTGTGCAAAACCTGTTACACCCAATCCGACCGCTACAATCAGCATAATGTCGGTTAAAGTGGGAACGCGAGAGTGTTCAGCTTGAAAACGCTTAACTTTTTCTTTCAGTTCATCTATTGCTGAAGTATCGGCACCCGTTTTAGCATCAATGGACTTGGCATTGGCTGCCATAATTAACAGCACAGCCATCCATAAATTTGCCACTATAATGTCAACCGTGACCATAGCTGAGAACATCTGGTCGCCTGCACCATAAATTTCTTTCATTGCCACTTGATTAGCACTACCACCAATCCAGCTTCCTGCTACAGTCGTCATTCCTCGCCAAACCGCATTGGGTCCGTCAACACCTAATAACTCAGGGAAGAAGGAAGCCACTAACAACAGCGCAATTGGCCCACCAATCACAATACCCAAAGTGCCTGTAAAGAATAAAATGATAGCCTTGCTACCTAGCTTAGCAATGGCTTTTAAGTCGACACTAATAGTTAATAATACTAAACATGCAGGCAGCAGATAACGTGAAGCTACATAATAAAGCTGTGAATTCTCGCCATCAATCAGGCCGAAGGTATTGAGTAATGAAGGTAAAAAATAACAAAGTAAAACTGACGGCACAAACATATAAAATTTGCGCCAAAAAGAAGCTTGGCTGTTAGCAGTGTAGAACACTAAGCCTAATAAAATCGCCAAAATACCCATAACGGTAGCATCATTGGTAAAAAGTGGTGTGTGGACCAAGACTTGGTCAGTGATAATTTGTGTAGACATGGAAGTTCCTGTTCTGCATCCGCTTTATCGACCCATACTGGGCTTGCGCGGCTTTTCTGATTATTATCTTGCAAGCTCTGCTCTGTTATCTGTGTAATTATTGCAACATGAACGGCATACAATATGTAAACGTTATGTTAACACAATAACGTAATTAGGTCTTGATACCTATCAAGACCTAATTACGTTATTTTACTACTTCTCAGCACCTATTGATATCGCCAGTTCATTTCGAAGTTGTGTGCTTTGTGGGGTGGTTGTCCATCCCTGTAGATGAGACTCAAGTAGATTTGTTAATGCTTGAATGTGCGCTTCATCGGCATTGAGCGCATCAATGTATTCGTAACGTTCGCCTCCCGATTCAATAAAATACTCACGATTTTCTTCGCCAATTTCTTCAATTGTTTCTAAGCAATCTGCGGCAAACCCTGGGCAAACGATTTGCACAGACTTAACACCTTGCTTAGGAAATGCTTTTAGCGACTCATCAGTGTAAGGTTTTAACCATTCTTCACGTCCAAAACGTGATTGAAAGCTAGTGAAATGCTCATCCGCCTCTATTCCTAGGGCGTGTGCAATAAGACGTGACGTTTTATGACATTCACAATGATATGGGTCACCGTTGAGCAGATAACGCTTAGGAATACCGTGATAACTAAAAATTAATTTGTCAGCTCGCCCATGCTCATCCCAATGAGCCCGGATCTTATCGGCCACGGCATTTATATAATCTGGGTTGTCGTGATAATGCGTAACAAAACGTAATTCAGGTATCCAACGTCTCTTGCTAAAACTATGAGCAATCGCATCAAAAGTTGAACCAGTGGTGGAAGCACAATATTGTGGGTACAACGGCAACACTAATAATTTTCGAACCCCTTGCTGCAACATTTTATCGACCACAGAGTCTACAGAAGGCGTCCCATATCGCATGGCAAAATCCACTACTATATTGTCGCCATGTTGATGCTGTAACTTATTTCGTAGGGCATTGGCTTGGTCATGTGTGTGGTACATCAGCGGTGAGCCTCGATCTGACCACACAGTCTCGTAAGCTTTAGCTGAGCGCTTTGGACGAATATTTAATATGACAAAATTTAAAATCATCCACCATAACAATCTTGGTACTTCAACCACTCTGGGATCGGATAGAAATTCTTTTAAGTAACGTTTTAACTCAGCTTTTTTAGGCGCATCAGGTGTGCCCAAATTTGTGACTAACACGCCCACTTTGTCGTTTTGGCTATGAGTGAATGTAGGACTGCCTTGGTATTTCATGGAGAGCTCTTGATGATGTTTAATAAAGGTGAATGGATAATTTCTACGTAAAAACTCATGTGAAAACTATTACTAAAATAGATAAAATTCATATTCCCAGATGAACTTATTTAGATTGGTGATTACGTAAAAATTGTCATATTGGACTAGTTTTGTTAAAAATCAATATATTAGTCGGTTGGACTCAAAAAACTAACAAAACGCAATCTCGGATATTCAATATTATCGATGGCGTCTTAGCTTTAAATTATTATTTGATGCTTAGTCAAAGCTATAACCAATAATCTTAAGCTGACTTGTTGTTGTCCATAGACAATATCTGGCTCTGCAATTTTGATATTTGTTCAGATATTTCCTTGAGACTTGGCTCACCCTCTTCTTCTAGTGCTTCGACGCGTGCTTTAGTATTTTCTTGCTCCATAACATTCACGACTATACCAATCACCATATTTAAAAAAGCAAAAGCCGTGAAGAAGATAAAACTTAAATAAAATATCCAACTAAAAGGATAAACTTCCATTGTTTCGTACATCACATCCGTCCAATCTTCAAAGGTCATGACTCTGAACAAGGTCAACAGTGAGATAATAATATTACCCCATAGATCTGGATTAATACTAGCAAACAACGTGCTACCAACCGCCGCGTAAATGTAGAAGATGATAAACATCAACAACATTACATAACCAAGCTGGGGCATCGCTTTGATTAAAGACACTAATAAAATTCTGAGTTCGGGGATGATTGAAATCATTCTTAAAACTCTGAATACTCTGACTAATCTTGCAACCAACGCCAGCTCAGTATTATCTGCAGGTATCAAACTAATGATCACAATTAATGTATCAAAGATATTCCAGAAATCTTTGAAAAAATTTCGCTTACGATGCTCAGCTAAAAACCGTATAGTAATTTCAATTAGGAAAAAAGCGCTAATGAACCAATCAAAAAACTTAGCGATAGCATAAATAGTTGCTGACATTTCGTAGGTTTTCGCACCCACCAACAACGCTGAAAAAATGATTACGGAAACCACAAAAATTTCAAATAATTTGTTTGAGCGAATTTGAATAAATTTGGCTTGTAGGGTCGAAGCTTTCATATTGGGAAATGAGTCTCGGATAATGATAATCAGCAATAGATTATTGAATTAGATTTAGCTGTCGATCAATTATCAACAGCCAGAATATATTTTATTTAAACATAAAATTTAACTGCGTATCAAAATGAATAAAAATACACTGACAAAAATAAAAAAGGGCAGCAAAGCCACCCTAGCGTTTATATTTATCTTGATTAACTAACGGCATCAGGCATCAACCCACGGTTAATGTCTACCAAGTCTTGTTCAGTTAAGTTACCCGAAGCACGTTTCAAGTCCAAAATAGCACTAATAAAATCGTAACGAGCACTTGCAAGACGTTGCCTAGCATCAAACTGGTTTCTCGTACTATTAAGCACATCAACTATGGTCCTAGTTCCCACATCAAAACCTGCTTCCGTAGCTTTTAACGCACTATCTGCTGAAACTACGGCTTGTTGTAAGGCACGAATAGTCGATGTAGCGGCAATCACATCATTGTATGCAGAGCGCACCGAGCGAACGGTCGAGCGATAAGCCAATTCTAAGTCTTCACTAGCAGCCACAAATCTGTACCTAGCTTGGGCAGTCTGAGCACTGACGGCACCACCAGAGTATATTGGAATACTTAAATTCAAACCTATAGAGTTATTGTCTCTGGCTGGAAAATTACTGTTACCGTTTATCTTAGTATCGTTTCTGCCGTAACTGCCGTTCAACGAAAGGGTTGGATAATGTCCAGCTTTAGCAGACGCTATGTCGTCTTTTGCGATGTCTTTTGAAAAACTTCTCAACATGAGGTCAAGATTTTTTTGTTCCGCAATTTTTAACCAGTTGTCCACACCTTCAGGTGAAGGACGAGTAGCACTAAAATTATCTGTGTTTAAAACGGATAACTTATCATGATACTTCCCAGTAATTTCACGCATTTGTTCTAAGCGCAACTCAACAACATTTTCGGTAATTATTTCTTGAGCGACGGTATTGTCAAAGTTGGCCTGAGCTTCATGCACATCGGTAATGGCAGTTAAGCCGACATTAAATCGTTGTTTGGTTTGCTCTAATTGGCGCTCAATAGCACGTTTTTCGGCTTGAACAAAAATCAAGCTGTCTTTGGCTCGCAATATTGCCAAGTATGCATCAGTCGTTCTAACTATCAGATTTTGTTTAGACAGCGCATAATTTGTGTCGCTTTGATGTGCCACTTTCTCAGCACGCGATAAGGCTACCCAATTCTGTCTATCATAAATCGACAAGCTCAGGTTTAGACCTAACCCAAGGTTCTTCGAATCACTTTCAACTATGTTGATAAAGGGTGGCGTTCCTGCTGGAGCAGTCTCAGGGGCGGGCTGAAAATCGAATTGTTCAGATGTGCTATCTGTGTAACTCACAGAACCAGAAACCTGAGGTAAAAGTCTTGCTCGACTGATTGAAATCCCTTCAAAAGCGGCGTCTCTATCGGCTTTGGCGCGGTTAGTCGTAGGATCTTTCTCAACAGCCATTTGGTAGACTTGATACAGATCATCTGCAAAAACAGATGAAGAGAGTCCTATGCCGATCAATAGCGACAAAAATGTTTTTTTCATTGGTAATCCTATCTGTTTCTAATCCAATCCAAGCCAAATACTCAAAAAGTAGTATGCCTAGTTAGATACTAATAATGATATATGTAGTCAAAGTCTAAGCAAATCTCGTGTTAAGTAATATTGCTTTGTCGTAACACTTTGCATTCAATTGTAACAGAATATTATGAATTAACAGACCCTAAGCGGATCAGCATATGAAACTCCGTTATGCTAGTCTTAGTATTTTAAATGTTTAGGTATGGTCTATTTAACTTATAGATCAGTACTTAAGTAACCGGAGAAAGTTTTGCAAAAAGGCCCGCAAAAAATCCAACAATTTTCAGCTAAAGATATACAAATATTGAGCAAAGAAACTCTGTACCAAGGTTTCTTTAAAATGGTTAAATACGCTTTTAAACATAGGCTATTTGAAGGTGGCTGGAGCAAGGTGGTTACTCGTGAGGTATTTGAACGAGGACACGCTATTGCTGTTTTACCTTACGATCCAGTATTAGATGAATTTGTGTTGATTGAGCAAGTTCGCATTGGTGCATTGCCCACTTCTTCTTCGCCTTGGTTGCTTGAAGTGGTTGCAGGTATTATTGATGCAGGCGAAACACCCGAAGATGTTTGCTACCGAGAAACAAAGGAAGAAGCTGGCCTTGATATCAAAAAGTTACACAAAGCCTTGAGCTACCTATCTAGCCCAGGTGGTACGACAGAACGTTTACATATTTTCATAGGTTTAGTTGATGCCAGTAATGCAAAAGGGGTGCATGGGTTAGAATACGAAAGTGAAGATATCTTAGTGCACAGAGTATCTTCATCACTGGCGTTTGACTGGCTCAACCAAGGTAAAATCGATAATGCTGCGGCGCTGATTGCACTGCAATGGTTTGCTATGAATAAACGACAGCTTTTGGAAAATTGGTCACATGACTAAAGAAATAGGCCGTAAATATGTTCCCAAATTAGCCAACATGCACCAAGTCTGTGAAATCAACTATGGTCGTTTATTAAGGTTGCTTCCTGATTGCGATACAGAAGATCTACAATATCAATTTAAAGTAAACGCTAGCTTGTTATATACCATTAAGATTATTGAATGTAGCCGCTATACTAGCACTTTAGAAATGTCGCAAAAAAACCAGATGGGTTATGAATTTCTTCGGCCAGTAGTGCAGGTTCGGTTATATCACGATGCTAAAATGGCAGAGGTCATCAGCGCTCAAAATATTGGTTCTTTGAAACCCAGTTATCAGTATCCTAATACCAAGATGTATCAAAAAAATGAAAAAGAAATGGTGAACTTATTTTTAGCTGAGTGGTTGCAGTTTTGCTTAAAACATAGTGCTCAATTACATTCTTCTGAAGCTTAAATTATTGTAAATAATGAATATTATTCAGATATCAGATTGTCATTTATTTTCAGATACCCAGAAGATTGGTTATAACGACATCAATCCATATGAGAGTTTACAACACGTATTGGCTAAGGTTAGATCACATCGGCCAGATGTGTTGTTAGTTACGGGAGACGTAAGCGGCGATGGTTCTGGACAAAGCTACCGACATTTTTCTAAGTTGCTTGAGCAGGCGCAGATAGATTGTCGAATAGGTATTATTCCAGGCAACCATGACAATCAAGCACAACTAACAGCTCATGTTGTTGATGAGCATTTGTGGTTGAATAATCCACAGTTGGCTTTGCCTAACAAATGGCATATTCATTTGCTGGATACACAGTATCAACATGCTATCGGTCAAATATCAGCGACTAGTCTCACATCTTTAACTGAATATTTAACCCTACATTGCAACGATTATCATATACTAGCGGTTCATCATCACCCTATTCCTTGTGATGGTTGGATGGACAAACATGAATGGACAAACCGGCAAGAGTTTAATGCTGTAGTGGCAGCAACCCCATTCGTGAAAGGTGTGGTATATGGTCATATCCATACGGCAATCGAACAGCAAAAAGGCCAATGTTTATATATGGCGTGTCCTTCTACTTGTTGGCAGTTTGCTACTGAGTCATCTTTTGCTACAAGCGATTTAATGCCAGGTTATAGAGTGATTAACTTGCTAGATAATGGTCAAATAATCACATCTATTCATCGACTAAAGCATAAGGATTGACTTTGCAATATGTTGTTATCTATTTACACGGATTTCTTAGTTCACCGCAGTCACAAAAAGCTTCGCAAACGTTCGAATTTGTGAAGGCTAACTACCCTGAATTAATTTTAGAAATACCACAACTTGCAAATTACCCTTCTGATGCTGTCGCTATTATTGAACAGAAAATTGCTGAGCATCAGGGCAAAAAATTGCGTTTTATTGGTAGCTCATTAGGTGGGTTTTTAGCATCGTTCATGGTGGAAAAATATTCAGGTAAAGCAGTTTTAATCAATCCAGCAGTGCGACCTTTTGATTTATTAGTCGACTTTTTAGGCGCACATATTAATCCGCACACGCAACAATCTTTTTTACTGAAAAACAAACATATTGACGAACTTCGTTATCTGGATACACCCACTTTGAATCCCAAGTCTGATTATTGGGTGTTGTTACAAACTGCAGATGAAACGTTAGACTACCGTCAGGCAGAATCTAAGTACCAAGACTATAAATTAAGCATAGAACAGGGCGGTGATCATAGTTTTCAAGATTTTCAGCGATTCTTACCAGATATTTTTAGGTTTCTACTGCAAGACTAATTGAAGCTTGGTATAACATGTAAAATGCTTTTAGCATTGCCGCACATCCACCGTACGAATTATGAGAGCTTTGATTAATAACTATGTCAAACGAATATAACGCAGACGCTATTGAAGTGTTGAACGGCCTTGAGCCAGTTCAACGCCGCCCTGGTATGTATACAGATACCACACGCCCAAATCACTTGAGCCAAGAAGTCATTGATAATAGTGTTGATGAAGCCTTAGGCGGATTTGCCACTACAATTCGAGTGGTATTACATCCAGATCAATCTATTGAAGTTACTGATGATGGCCGAGGAATGCCTGTAGATATTCACCCAGAAGAAGGTATTTCAGGGGTAGAATTGATCATGACCAAGTTACACGCGGGCGGTAAATTTTCAAATAAAAGTTACCAGTTTTCTGGTGGTTTACATGGTGTTGGCATTTCTGTGGTCAACGCTTTATCCAAGAGAGTGGAAGTGAATATTCGGCGTAATGGTAACGTTCATCACATTGCTTTTGAAAACGGCGCAAAAGTGCAAGAATTAGAAATTGTTGATACCTGTGGTAAACGTAACACAGGCACAAAAGTCCACTTTTGGCCTGACCCAAAATACTTTGATTCAAGCAAGTTTTCTGTCACTAAATTATTACATGTATTACGAGCTAAAGCGGTGTTATGTCCCGGTCTACGCATTCGATTTGATGATAAAATTAGCAATGAAACTACCGAATGGTATTTCGAAGATGGTTTGCGTGACTATTTATATCAATCAGTAAAAGAATATGTCACTTTGCCACAAGACAGTCCATTTGTAGGTACAATTTCAGGTAACACTGAAGCCGCCGATTGGGCGGTTATGTGGCTTCCTGAGGGTGGCGAAATGATTAATGAAAGTTATGTCAATCTTATCCCAACGGTTCAAGGTGGCACACACGTTAATGGTCTACGTCAAGGCTTATTAGAATCGATGCGTGAGTTTTGTGAGTTTAGAAACTTATTACCGCGTGGTGTCAAACTCACACCAGAAGACATTTGGGATCGTTGTAGCTATGTCTTATCTACTAAAATGCAAGACCCACAATTTGCAGGGCAAATAAAAGAACGCCTATCTTCGAGACAAGCTGCGGCTTTTGTTTCAGGTGTGGTTAAAGATGCTTTTAGTTTATGGCTAAACCAACATACCGATGTAGCTGAATTACTGGCTGATATGTGTATTAACAATGCACAAACTCGTTTACGTCAAAGTAAGAAAGTAGCTCGTAAAAAGGTAACTCAAGGACCTGCTTTACCCGGCAAACTTACCGATTGTTCTACCCAAGACACCAGCCGCTCAGAATTATTTTTAGTCGAAGGAGACTCAGCTGGAGGCTCTGCAAAACAAGCCAGAGATAGAGAATTCCAAGCTATCATGCCACTTCGTGGCAAAATTTTAAACAGCTGGGAAGTCGACTCGTCTCAAGTGCTAGCTTCACAAGAAATACATGATATTTCTGTGGCTTTGGGTATAGACCCTGACTCAGAGGATTTAAGTGGCTTGCGTTATGACAAAATATGTATTTTAGCTGACGCTGACTCTGATGGTTTACATATCGCTACTTTATTGTGCGCGTTATTTGTTAAACACTTTAGGACGTTAGTTAACACAGGTCATGTCTATGTGGCTATGCCTCCACTATTTAGAATTGATGTGGGCAAAGATGTCTATTACGCACTAGACGAAGGGGAAAAAGAAGGCATTTTGGACCGCATAGCTGCTGAGAAAAAGCGTGGTAAGGTAAATGTTCAACGTTTCAAAGGACTGGGTGAAATGAACCCCTTGCAATTGCGTGAAACTACCATGGATCCCAATACCAGAAGGTTAGTTCAGCTCATGGTAGACGATGCAGACCAGATGTTAGAAATGATGGATATGTTATTAGCTAAAAAACGTGCACCAGATCGTAAACAATGGTTGGAATCTAAAGGGGATATGGCGATTGTTTAACCTTGAGTTTTTTCAATCAGACATATTAGTTATCAGGCCTAAAGGAAGATATCTTGGCTAAACTACTTATAACGATTAGTTTTTTAATACTACTAATAACGATAGTCGTTGCGAGTGTTTTTTTCACTGTCATTGAGTCACATCCCATAGTTATTACTAATAGTAGTGAACAAGTCAACCAAGCTGATTCAGTTAAAAAACTGATAAAACAACTCAGTGACAGTGTTAAAAATAGATCTAACAAGCAAGACATATATATTAGCCAAAATCAGCTAAATAGTTTAGTCGGTTTTGCACAGCGCGCCCATGGAAAAATTAATGGTCAAGTACATATTGGCCCTAATTCAACCAGTATTTTAGCAAGCTATCGATTACCCAAAAATTCCATTGGTCAATATTTGAATATTGACATTTTATTACTACCTGGCTCTGGTATTAAAGTCAGCCATGTGAAGTTTGGGCCTATTAATGTGCCTGGTAGTTACGCTCTAAACACTATTATCTATTTAGCTAATTGGTATACCAACAGCGATATTGCTAGTCAATTTGTGCAACAAGTAGAGACGGTCTCTATGACTGAAGGCCAGATGCGATTGTCTGTTTTGCCACTTGATCAATTTCTCAGAGAATTGAATGATGTCAAAAAAAGTGTGGGCGGAACCGGTGACGAGGAAATGCGCCTTAGAACTACGTATTATTTAAAACAACTTTCCTTGCTAGAAGTAAGTAAAAGTCCAACACCCCAGTCCTTGGCAAAGTATATTGGTCCAATGTTCACTTGGGCAAAAAATCGCTCGACCTTCGAGACTGCGCCTAAAGAAAACGAGGCTGCCATTATGGCACTAGCGATATATGCAGGGAACCATAGATTTGCCAATCTAGTGGGGGATGTGCAACCAAAAAAAGGTAAGGTAGCATTGCCTAACGCTATTCCTAGGTTGAAATCTCGGGCTGATCTCCATCAACATTTTATCTTCTCTGCTGCTATCAAAATACTTTCTGAACAAGGTTTAAGCATAGCTATTGGTGAGTTCAAGGAGTTGATGGATAGGGGCGACGGTGGAAGTGGCTATAGTTTTGTCGACTTAGCAGCTGACATTGCTGGGGTGGAGTTTGCTATTGCTGCATCAAGCCCCTCCAACGCTAGCTCAGTTCAAAATATATTAGCCGGTAACATCGATGAAGACCTATTTTTCCCAAACATTAATGGGTTTCCTGAAGGCTTGGACAGAAGCGAATTTAGCAAACAATTTACCAAAGTCGACAGCCCTGAGTACCTTAAAATGGTACGCAGTATCAAACAAAGGATCGCTGAACTACCGATACATCAGATGCGTTAAAAAATCTAAAAATAGTAAGTTATCGAGCGGTTTTTTGAAATTTACTCAACGTTTTTAACATTAATTCTATTTTCATTACTAGGCTGGGTAATTGTTCTTTTATAGATTCTTGAGTAGCTTGTTCTAGGGCTAATACCTCATTTGCTAGTTCTTCTACATAAGGTTTAAATAGCCGACTACTGGTGGTAAAACCTGCATCTTTGGCAAAAACCGCACTGAATTTTCCCTTACCATCATGTTGTAAGCGGCTAATGACCTGATCAGCATCAATAGATTTTCGATAAATAACTTGAACGTTTTCACTGAGAGTTTGAATAATAGTTTGCATAGCTAAAGTTTTACTTAAGGTTGTCGATATAATTTTGTTGCGGGTGATCTTGCCCGCTTTTGTACCTTGCTACAAGTAATAAGGAGCACTGTATGGATATTTCAGGAGCAAGTCAGTCGTCGGTCAGTTCTACGCTTGAAATAAAGTCTCTACAACTTGCTAAATCTCAGCAAAAAATAGAGGGTCAAGCGACAATAGAATTACT
>CAZMDX010000130.1:0-6903 GCA_964564805.1 uncultured Pseudoalteromonas sp.
AAGTAAGTTAATCTTTTTTTTGAAAAAAAGAACCTTAAAATAAGTATCAATGTACTGTATATTAGTCTTAATATCAGACGCTTAGCAAAAAGTATAAAAACATCACTAAGTTGTTTTTAATTTGTAAAAAGACTGTAAATTTATCGTTAACAAGAGTGGAAGAGTCATTAAATGAGTGATGCTATTCAAGTACATCCCGAATACAACTACAAAGTAGTTCGGCAGTTTGCGGTTATGACCGTGGTATGGGGAATTATTGGTATGTCCCTAGGAGTGCTTCTAGCAGCACAATTATATTGGCCCGCACTAAATTTTGACACGCCGTGGTTAACTTTTTCTAGGTTGAGACCTCTTCATACTAATTCAGTGATATTTGCTTTCGGTGGGTGTGCTTTATTTGCCACATCATTGTATGTTGTCCAACGCACCTCTAATGTAAGACTCTTCAGTGACAAACTGGCTTCATTTACCTTTTGGGGTTGGCAGTTGGTGCTTGTGCTTGCAGTCATCACTTTACCCATGGGTCTGACAAGTTCTAAGGAGTATGCCGAACTTGAATGGCCTATTGATATACTTATCACTATCGTCTGGTTGTCTTATGTGATTAATTTTTTCGGGACTATGATTATCAGAAAAGTCTCGCACATTTATGTGGCAAACTGGTTTTTTGGTGCGTTTATGCTTACGGTTGCGGTGTTGCACATTGCAAATAGCATGGCCATACCTGTCTCTTTAACAAAGTCATATTCTATTTATGCTGGCGCAGTCGATGCAATGATCCAGTGGTGGTACGGACACAATGCAGTTGGCTTTTTCTTAACCGCTGGTTTTTTGGGTATGATGTACTATTTTGTACCTAAACAAGCAGGTCGTCCTGTTTATTCTTATCGGTTATCAGTTGTGCATTTCTGGGCACTTATATCACTTTATATATGGGCCGGTCCTCATCATCTTCATTACACTGCTTTACCTGATTGGACTCAGTCACTTGGCATGGTGATGTCTATTATATTATTTGTGCCTTCATGGGGAGGAATGATAAACGGTATAATGACTTTATCTGGTGCATGGCATAAATTGCGGACTGATCCTATTTTACGTTTTCTTGTTGTATCACTTTCATTTTATGGTATGTCTACGTTTGAAGGTCCTATGATGGCGATTAAAACAGTAAACGCCTTATCACATTATACCGACTGGACCATCGGTCATGTTCACTCTGGAGCTCTAGGATGGGTAGCGATGGTATCTATTGGTTCCATCTATCACCTAATCCCCGTGTTGTTTAACAAACCTAAAATGTACAGTCTTTACCTTATCAATCTACATTTTTGGCTGGCAACCGTCGGTGTGGTCTTATACATAGTAGCGATGTGGATGTCAGGTGTATTACAAGGTCTGATGTGGCGTGCAATCAATGCTGATGGCACCCTAACCTACAGCTTTGTTGAATCTTTAGAAGCGTCTAAACCATTTTATTTATTACGTTTTGTTGGTGGTGTATTGGTCGTAACAGGTATGTTGATTATGGCTTACAACGTATACAAAACGATAATGACTGAAACTGAAACCGAAACCGAAACTGAAGAGAAAGCAATTGAAACAAAAGTACAACCGGCTTAAGGAAGTCAGACTATGAAAAATGCACATGAATTAATCGAAAAAAATGTTGGTCTATTAACTGTCCTTATTCTGGTTGCTATTAGTTTGGGTGGCATGGCACAAATTACACCGCTTATGTACCAACAACAGACTATGGAGCCAGTCGATGGGTTAACCCCATATACTGCTTTACAGATGGAAGGTCGTGATATTTATATTCGCGAAGGTTGTGTCGGTTGTCACAGTCAAATGATCCGCCCTTTCCGTTCCGAAACAGAACGATACGGACATTACTCTGTCGCCGGAGAATCAGTGTGGGAGCACCCTTTTTTATGGGGTTCAAAACGGACAGGTCCTGACTTGTCTCGTGTAGGCGGAAGATACAGTGATGATTGGCATAGAATACACCTAATAAATGCAAGAGATTTAGTCCCTGAGTCTAATATGCCCGGTTTCCCTTGGTTAATGGAAAACACGCTAGATGGTGAACTCACTGCAAAAAAGCTTTCTATATTCAGAGATTTTGGTGTGCCTTATACCGATGAAGATATTGCTGGTGCTAAAGATGCAGTAAAAGGCAAAACTGAAATGGTTGCACTTATCGCTTATTTACAATCACTTGGCACGGCGTTGAAATAATATGGACTATGCATTAAGCGGCAGTATTTATACGATATTAGTGTTTGTTAGCTTTATTGGTGTTGTGATTTGGGCCTACAGTAAAAAATCAAAAACTAATTTTGATGAAGCCCAAATGCTTATTTTTGACGATGAGCCAAAGCCAAAGTCCGAGCATGACAAGCAGGAGTCTAAAACCGATGAGTAGTTTTTGGAGTATCTGGATCACAGTGATAACGCTGGGGTCAATATTGGGTTGCTTTTTATTGCTTCGCTGGTGTTTAGCTAACCATACGGGGATTGAAGAAGGTGAGGATATGCATCATGAATTTGATGGTATTATTGAGCTCAATAATCAGTTACCTAGATGGTGGACAATTTTATTCTATATTTGTATCGTTTGGGGTCTTATTTATTTAGTTTTATACCCTGGCTTAGGTAGCTATAAAGGTTTATGGAACTGGCAAAGTTCCAATCAAACAATTAAATCATTAGCTGAATCTAAAGCAGCAGTTATTGCAAACAAGACCAATGGTGTGATCAATCAGTATGATAGGGAAATTGAATTTGCTAATGAGCTTTTTGCACCTATTTTTGAAGCATATTACGTACAACCTATTACTGATTTAGCTAAAGATGTTGAAGCGTTAAAAATTGGTCAACGTTTGTATAGCCAAAACTGTTCACAATGCCACGGTTCTGATGCTCGCGGGCAAAGGGGTTTCCCTAATTTAACGGATGATGATTGGTTATATGGCGGGTCACCTGAAAAAATAACTGAAACATTAATTTATGGACGCCGAGCTATGATGCCAGCCCAACTGGATTCCATGGGTGAAAAAGGTATTGAAGAGTTAGTGGCTTACGTCTTAAGTTTAAGTAATAGACCGGATTTAGAAAAAAACTTAGTAGATTCAGGCCAAGCTAAATTTGCAATCTGTTCTGCTTGTCACGGTCAAGATGGAAAAGGCAATCAATTGATAGGCGCACCCAACTTGACCGATCAAACATGGTTGTATGGTGGCACTGAAAAAGCGCTTACTGAAACACTTAGGTACGGTCGAAATGGAGTCATGCCAGCGTTTAAAACCACACTAGGTGAAAAGAAAATCCATCTAGTTAGTGCATACGTATACAGCCTATCACAGGATAAGTAATGCTTTAGAAATATGCCGAAGGCCCCGTTTACGGGGTTTTTTATTTTTTATTTATGTTAACTCGAGACTTTTTTTTACATGCAATCTGACAATCCAAAAGTGTGGTATAAACAATTCTGGCCTTGGTTTCTAATTATTGTGCCAATTACCTCGATGGTTCTGAGTTTTTCAATGATGGGTTTGGCATTTAATGGCGAAGATAGCATGGTCATAGACGATTATTATAAAGAAGGTAGAGCCATCAACCTTAAGATACAAAAGTTTGAGCAGGCTAAAAAACTTAATATCTCAACGAAAACTCAAGTTTTTTCAGATTACGTTGAAGTGGTCTTTATAAGCGGTTCACCTGAAAGTGGTGAAGCCCTAACTTTAGACTTTTTTCATTCCACACAGAAATTTAAAGATTTTTCAGTTGTTTTGTTACGTGATGCTAATGGTATCTATCGCGCGCCTCTGACAACCGACGTGTCAGGTAAGTGGCAATTGAGCCTTCACCCATTTGATGAAAATTGGAAAATACAACAAGTCGTTACATTACCCCAAACAAAATCATTTGTTCTAAAGCCTTAAGTAGAATGCATGATAAGTGTTTTCATTGTGGCTTACATATTCCGCCACAGATTAACTATCACACAACTGTTCTTGGCAAACGGCAAGCTTTTTGTTGTCCTGGTTGCAGTGCAGTAGCTGAGGCAATTGTTAAGAATGGGTTAGAAGATTATTATCATTATAGAAGTGAGTTTGCAGAAAAAGCTCCAGAGAATGAAGACGATTTACTACAAAAACTTAAAATATTTGATGACGATAGTATATTACAAGAATTTGTTGAAAGTCATGATGATGCAAGTGAAATTCAATTAACTATTAGTGGTATCAATTGCGCTGCATGCGGATGGCTAATCGAAAAGCAGTTAGCCAAACTAACGGGTATCATGAAAGTGGGTGTGAACGTTTCTGCAAGACGTGCAAGTGTGACATGGGATAATCAACATTTAAAACTTAGCCAAATTTTAAACCATATAGAAAAAATTGGTTATCACGCTAGACCATTTCAACCCGAACAACACGAAGCCATATTTAAACAGGAAAACAAAGCATTTCTAAAACGCCTAGGTTTATCTGGCTTAATGACGATGCAAGTCATGATGTTGAATATAGGTGTGTTTTTTGATTTATTTGGGCATATAGAGCCCCAAACCAAACAATACTTTAATTGGTTAAGCTTATTTTTAACAACCCCTGTTATGCTTTATTCTGCTTCAGAGTTCTATACAAGCGCATTACGAGGTCTGCGAGCCAAGACGGTTAACATGGACATGCCCATTACTGTCGCTTTAGGCATCACTTACATTTCAGGCGTGTTTGCGACAGCGCAAAATACCGGTCAAACTTATTTTGAATCACTTTGCATGCTGGTATTTTTGCTTCTCGTTAGCCGATATCTTGAGCATAGCGCACGTTATAAAGCCGCACAGACGTCAGCCAACATGTTGGAGTATATGCCGACTACTGCCACTTTATTAGACGGTGAGGTATTGGTACCTGTATTGGCTAAAACCTTAAAAGTAGGCCAGTTAGTTCTAGTTAAGACTGGAGAACTTGTCCCAGTAGATGGGGTTATTACTCATGGTCAAGGACAGCTTGATCAAGCAATGATAACAGGTGAATTCGACTTAGTGAGTAAATTCACTGGTGACCAGGTGTTAGCAGGCAGCTTAAATCAATTAGGCACTTTGACAGTTCAGGTGACTGCTAGTCTACAACAATCAACTCTTAGCCAAATTAGTCAATTACAGACACAGGCTATGAGCACTAAACCCAGAATTGCTAGTTTGGCTGACGTGTTTTCTCAGTACTTTGTTGTCGCGGTGTTATTGATTGCATGTATTAGTTATGTGGTCTGGTTACAAATAGACCCTCCCGAGGCACTTTGGGTGATGGTCGCAGTACTAATTGCTACTTGCCCTTGCGCTTTAGGATTGGCTACGCCTTCTGCATTGTCTTGTGCGATTGCGAATTTAAACAGCAAAGGTGTGTTACTCAAGCGAGGAGATGCGTTAGAGCAACTCACATTAGTTGACTGGATTGGCTTAGATAAAACCGGCACCTTAACAGAAGGTAAATTCACTCTGACACAATGCATTAACCTAAATGTAAAATCTGATGATTTTTACATCGAACTTGCAGCCAGTATTGAACAATACTCCTCACATCCCATTGCTCAAGCATTTAGTCAATACGATAGCCCACACGCAGTGACTGAGTTTCAAAGTGAAATGGGAAAAGGTGTCAGTGGTTTAATAGATGGAATGTTGTATAAATTGGGGGCTGCAACCTTTGTTGATTTTCATGTACCAAAGAGCATGCGTAACTGTAATGTTTTTTTGCAATCGGAATGCGGCATACTCTGTGGATTTTTATTGTCCGACACACTAAGACCCCAAGGTGAGTCACTAATAGACTATTTAAAACCCTACAGCGTTAATTTAATAAGTGGTGATATTGCACCCATAGTTAAATCTGTTGCCAAACAATTAGGCATACAAAACTGGTTGGCTGAACAAAGCCCACAAGATAAGTTGAACACAATTAAAGAAGCCCAAGCTAAGGATCATGTGGTGCTGATGGTTGGGGATGGAATAAATGATGGTCCAGTATTGGCTCAAGCGGATGTTTCTATTACTCTTGGTGCTGGCTCTGATTTGGCCAAAACGTCCGCAGATATAGTATTACTCGATAACGAACTGGCTAAACTTAAAATGATTTTTAGCATAGCCAAAAGATGTAAAACTAAAATCAAGCAGAATATTGGCTGGGCAATAGGATATAATTTATTAATTTTACCATTAGCTGTTATGGGGTTATTGAGCCCTTGGATGGCTGTGTTGGGAATGTCTTTGAGCTCGTTAATAGTGGTGGTTAACTCCACTCGACTTTTAAAATAATAGAGGGCCTTCTTATGAGCAGCATATACGTTTTGATCCCTCTTGCGATATTACTGGTGAGTATTGCAGTCGGAGTGTTTTTTTGGGCAGTTAAATCTAATCAATTTGAAGACTTAGAACGCCACGGTAGCAGTATCTTATTTGACGATGACCTTCCTAAAAAAACGTCTAAAGCAGATCCAGATACAATAAAAAGTGATGAGTGATTTAAGTTTTTTTTCAGCTTTTCTAATTGGTTTAGCAGGTGGCGTTCATTGTGTAGGTATGTGTGGTGGGATCGTAGGTGCATTTGCTTATGCCGTACCTAAAAATTCAAACATGTTACCTTATACTTTGGCCTATAATTTGGGGCGTATATTCAGTTATATTATTGCCGGCTCTGTTACTGGCTGGGCTGGATATTTATTTGCCCAACAAATCAACCAAGGTATTATAGTTTTACAGTTTGTTAGTGGGATTTTTCTATTTTTATTAGGGTTATATATTGCTGGTTGGTGGCAAGGACTTAGTAAAATTGAAAAGATTGGAAAACACTTTTGGCAAATCATCCGACCTTGGTCAAAAAAATTATTACCCTTTAA
>CAZMDX010000131.1:0-1789 GCA_964564805.1 uncultured Pseudoalteromonas sp.
TGCACGTTTGATATCGTCAATCTTGATGTGGTTTTTACTGCTTTGTTCATTGACGCTTTCTTCCACGTACTACCTCCAGATGATTAGGTTATATTACGATTAAACTTTGATTACTTTGATTACTTTGGGTTTTTTCAATACATAAAAGAAAGGCAAGCTAAACGCTTGCCTTTCTATGTTAAAACACTCTAACTTAATAAAAATCGTAAGACAGTCTTAATCCTACTGTGCGAGGACGGTTAGTCACAACTTTTGGTGTAAATTGCTGTGTATCAATGTACAACACACCACTTTCGTCAGCGATGTTATTTATATATAGCTCAGCTTTCCAGTCGTCTTTGGTAATACCAACAGATACATTGGCAATCGCATAACTCTCTTGAATATAACGTCCACCTTGGAAAACGTCACCATTAGAGGCATTAAAGGATGTGCCAGCATAGACTGCCGCTTCATTTTGAATGGGTAAGCCTGAGCCAGTACCATAGATTAATCGTGTGGCGTCTTCAGTCACGTAGGCATCCATAGACATTCCGGCTAAACGGTCACCAGTGTAGCTAACCGATGCGTTGACATAACCATCATAGCCGCCTTCAAGTTCGAAGTAATATTGTGCACGAATATTACCTGAAAACTCAGCTGAATAAGGCAGACGTGAACCTACACCGGGAGCAATACCTGCTAGTTCAGCGTTGACACGGGTTAATTCTGTGTCTAATACACTAAAAGCAGCGTTAATGACTAAGTTGTCTGTTGCTAACCACGTAATGTCAGCATCGATACCTTTTATTTCTGCATCACCTACATTATCAGTAAATACCAAGAAGCTGATATTAGTTGGGTCATAACGTGATGTTTGTAAATCGGTGATCTCAGAATAAAAAGCAGTTGCGTTTACGCGTAAAATGCCATCTAAGAAGTCACCTTTAATACCTAGTTCGAAGTTATCTAGACTATCGGTAGTAGAAAAAACGGGTATTCTGAAATTCTCAAATGCACCGGTTTGATTACTTGCAAGGTCTCCACCTTGACGATTGGTTACTGGGGGTCTAAATCCTTCTGAGTAGGAGGTAAATAGCAGTATATCGTCATTCATTTTGTAATCTAACGAGGCTTTAAAGATAGTATCGTCGACTGTTAATGTGCCGGAGTCATCTAATAAGCTGACGTCTAACTGGCCACTTGCAATAGCTGCTTGAAGTACCCCTGGGTCATCTTTAGTCGCTAAGTCTAGCTCTGCTGGGTCTTGAGTACCAAACGCGCGAATTCTGCGGCTAACATCAGTACTTGTTGTTGAGCCTTTGAATATGTCATCAATTTGATACCAACGTGCGCCTAACGTAGCCGTTAGCTTATCAGTAAGATCGTATTCAGCTTGACCAAATACTGCGACTTGTTCAATTGTATGGGTTACATCGTTAACAAAACTAATTCCTGACTCAAACGGTCCGCCGTTACTGTTAATTCCTTCAGAACCTGGTAGAGATTTACCCAAGTTAGTGAACGCGCCTAAGTCTGTATTGGCAATTTTGAATTGGCCAACGGTTCCAAGCTCTTGGTCATCATAGAAAATACCAGCAGTCACACGCCACGCGTTGTCTACATCAGTATTAAAGCGAAGCTCATGTGTTATACGCGAGGTATCTGTTTGTTCTTTATAATATTTAGTTGGGTCAAGACACACTTCATCTTCTGGCGCAACGTTGCCATCATTATAACTGCCATAGCTACATACATAGTAGGCTGAAAACAAACCACCGTTGGTGTAACCGGTATAATCGATAGTAGA
>CAZMDX010000132.1:0-7270 GCA_964564805.1 uncultured Pseudoalteromonas sp.
TATGTTTTAAGTGAATAGTAGGACCAATCTAACGGCTGTTATGTTGAAAAAACCTTCCTCAGCATAACAACCCTTTATCCAGTTCCGATCTTTAATGCCTAGTTTCAAACTTTAATAAAATCGGACACCACTTTTACGTCGAGTGTTATTTAGACCTTATTTTAAACAATTTCCAAGTCATACTTTCATGAACGTTGTCGAGATACCAAACAAAAAATGCCTGCTAAGAACACCACAAAAAACACGCAGAATGCTATTATGAGATAAACCTTAAACGTATTAACCGCTTGAAATCAATCATTGTTTTATTACCAAGGGTAATATCCAATCACCATCAATGGCAGCTATTTTTGGTGAGTAAAGCCTAAGTGTTAGTGCAAACCTACCCTTTGGCGTCGGCAGCCAATTGCCCAACGATGATGTGGGTTGGGTAGATTGCAATATAATATCTAGCGAACCATCGTCGTTATAAATTAATGCATCGCGGTTACCAATTGCATAACGCTCAAACGTATTTTCAACTAAGAAGCCCTCTTGATCATAAAGGGTGATTGACCAGAAAGCATTGACTGGTGGTACTTGTCCTAATTTAAAGCGAATTTTATAACGATTTACGCCACTAAGTGCCTCACCTCCGGAGTCTATAGACGAATTAGTATATAAGGCATCTTTTGCTGACAAGGCGCCTAAACCGATCATTGCGACCCCTGTTCTGAGTTCGTAGTCGGTACCATACGAGCCAATATCTTCACGAAAAACAGCCCAACCGTTTTTTAGTTGAGGTTTTTGTTTGAGTTTTTGCTCGATTTTTTGGCGTGTAATATTCAGTGCTATATTGGCAATATGTTGGCCTAACCAACCTTGTGCCTCCGGTGAATAGTCGCCCGGTGTTACGCCGATTTCAGCGAGTATATTAATAATATCATTATCATCAGGAAGAGGCAGTTGCTGTTGGAGTAACTGTGCAAGAGTCGAGAAAAATTGATTCGCATTCATCTTATCGATACGGAAACGGGGGTTGCGACTATTATCATCGTTACTTGAGCTGCCAATATAAGATTGGCTACTTTCACCACGATACCATTGGCTTAATGAAGCAAGGGAAAATTGCTGTTGTAGTCTTGCCACCTCAGCAATGTCGTCTGGACCGTTAGTTTGAATTCTCTGGATCATCCACACTGTATTGGTGGGTGAATGAATAGCTTTTATTGTTGATGGTAGCTCTCCCGACCAATTTGGCCCAACAATGACATAATCACCGGCTTGATTGCCCGTTTTACGTGTGCCTACACTGTCAAAAACATTGGTCCAAGCATCCATAAAGGGAGAAATATAATAACGTTCACCCATATCGGGAACTGAGAGCACATGGGGCTCTGCTGACAGATTTAACCAAGCAATGCTGTAGAGTGTATCAACGTTAGGACGCACCACGGTTCTGAAGGTATGATCAGGAAACCGAGTGTTGTGTGTGATTTGGTTTTCTGATGCTGGTCCTGAGAGCATAATTTGTTGGGTTTGCTGCATAACCAATAAAGGATAGCCATAAATATAAGCTGAAGAGAAAGTCATTACCTTTGACACAACGATGAATGCTAACAAGCCACATAAGCTGATGATCAGTAGGCAAAAAAGTTTTAGTTTCATGATCACTAAGATTTCCCTCAGTTGTTATGCGATTTATATTTTTAAAAAAAGGCTATAATTAACGGGGAATAGTCGCCTGATTATATCCATCACTGTCGCTCCTTTACCCACAAGAATACGCTGTTTGTTTTTAGTTACACCTGTGAGAATTTCTTGAGCAGCTTGTTCGGCGCTGGTCCAAAACAATTTTTCGATGGTTGTTTGCAGGTCTTTAGCACTTCGATTGTTATCGGGATCTGCCACCATACGGGCACTCTTAGCAATATCAGTTTTAATGCCCGCCGGAAACGCACAACTTACATTGATATGTGTTTCTCTTAATTCCTGAGCCAGTGCATCGGTAAAACCATTGACTGCAAATTTAGAAGCGCTATAGATGCCATTATAAGGAGTGGTAAACAGTCCAAAAACAGAACTAACATTAATGATATGGGCCACCTCCTGTTGTTTTAGCAAGGGCATGAAGGCGGTACAACCATGAATCACACCCCAGTAATTAATATTCATCAGCCAATGCATATCAGCATAACTGACAGCATCAATACGGGCCCCAAGCGCTACACCTGCGTTATTAAAAAGGTAATTTGCAGCACCATGCTCTGTAGCTATAGTCACAGCAAAACTTTCCATCTGCGCTTGATCCGCCACATCTAGAATATGAAGACTAATTTTAACTGCACTTTTTACATCTAAATTATCATCTAAACTGTCATCTGAATCATTACTTAACACCTCAGCTAAAAGTTGTTGTGTTTTATCTAGGCCTGCTTGACTGATATCTGCTAACGCAAGATGGCAGCCTTTCTTAGCTAATTGTATCGCTAGTTGTTGACCTATGCCCGATCCAGCACCGGTAATAACGGCTACTTTATTTTTGAATCTGGCATCTTTGAAGGTAGTGGTATTAGTTTTACTGCTCATAACACTTATTTCACCTAGAATTATAATAACATTAATTTAAACCAATCGCTTTATAAAGTAAAGCACGTGTGTTAAATTCCACTTATGGTGTCCATCAGCTTAAAATTTATAAACATGAAAATTAGGAATGCTTATGCAGACATTGAGTGGAAAGGAAGATATTCGGGAAAAACTAATTTTATCGGCGATCTCCCTTTATGCACAAAAAGGTATTGACGGTGTTTCTTTACGAGAAATAGGCGTGTCATCAGGAGCAAAAAATTCTGGAGTGATGCAATATCACTTTGGCTCAAAACTGGGTTTGTTGAGCGCCATTATGGAAAAAATAGTTCAACACCTGTTACTTCTTAAAGCACAAAATCCACCACAAGAAGCTGAGAATATAGATACCCTAGTCAAACAGACAGTGAAAAATATCGCCACTATTGTCAGCGTTTATGACTGGGGCGAGGATGCGGTTAAAGTGATGTCGCGCATGTTAATGGAAACCAGTGACGATATTAGGAATATTATTAATCGCTATTTTTCAGAACATTCTGTGCAGCTTTACGAGCGGATCAGTACCTTTTATCCTGACGTTGAACCCAATAAAATTAAACTGCGAGTGCTGCTTGCTCTCGACTGTATTATCCACGGTATGTCGGAGTCAAAATCATTATCTAACTCACCAGTGGGAAAGATTTCTTTTTATAACAAACAGGAGTTGGTTGATCAGCTGAGTGACTTTATTGTTGGCGGCATCACCTATAAATTATGAGCGAAACTAACCAATACATTGATGTACTTATCATGGGCGCTGGGCTTTCGGGCATTGGCTCAGCTTACCATTTACAAAAACACTGCTCAGATAAAACCTACGTTATACTCGAGGCGCGCAATGCTATTGGTGGCACCTGGGACTTATTTCGTTATCCAGGTATTCGCTCCGATTCAGATATGTTTACTTTTGGCTACAAGTTTAAACCATGGAAAAAATCTAAGTCGATTGCCAATGGTGATGAGATAAAACAGTACATCGAAGAAGCTGCCAGCGAAAACGGTATAGATCAACATATTCGTTTTGGTCACAAAATCATCTCAGCAGATTGGTCAGATAAGACTGCGTTATGGACGGTGACAGCGCAATCCCCGCAGAAAACAGAATTACAAGTGTATAACTGCAAGTTCTTTTTTTCTTGCGGTGGTTATTACAATCATGACAATGGACATACACCCAAATTCGAAGGTGTTGAACAATATCAAGGTAAACTTATCCATCCGCAGCAATGGCCACAAGACTTGGATTATAGCCATAAAAAAATAGTTGTCATTGGTAGTGGTGCCACTGCGATAACACTGATACCCAGCTTGGCAAAAAATGCAGCCATGGTCACCATGCTGCAGCGCTCGCCAAGCTATATTTACAAAATGCCGCTGGAGGACAAAGCAGCTAAGCTGTTATATCGTTGGTTGCCTACCCGCATGGCTTATTCAATCGTGCGTACCAAAAATATTGCTTTTAATATTTTTAGTTTTTCTTTAGCAAAAAGAAGACCGGATCTGGTTAAGCGAAGATTATTCAAAGACCTTCGACAAAGCTTAGGGGCTGATTACGATATCGACACACATTTTAAACCCACTTATGAGCCTTGGGACCAGCGGCTTTGTGTGGCGCCCGATGGTGATCTTTTAGATACTATTCGCTCAGGCAAGGCAAAGGTAGTCACAGATCATATCGATCATTTTACTGAAACCGGTATTACCTTAAAAAGTGGTAATATCTTAGATGCTGATATTGTAGTGACGGCTACCGGTCTAGAGCTTGTTTTATTTAAGGGGCTACAATTCACTCTCAACGGTAAGCCGATTAATATTAATGATAGCTTTAGCTATAAAGGTATGATGCTTAGTGGTGTTCCTAATTTTGCTTTTTCTGTGGGCTATACCAACGCATCGTGGACCTTAAAGTCTGATTTGGTAGGCGAGTATGTGTGCAGGGTTTTAAATTATATGGATCGCAACAGCAAACATGTTTGTGTACCAATTAAACCGGATGAATGCGGAGATGAAGTTCCAATTATTGATTTTAAATCAAGTTATGTTTTACGGGCGCTCAGTCAGCTTCCAAAGCAAGGCACTAAAAAACCGTGGCGTCTTTACCAAAATTACGTTTTGGATCGCACAACTTTAGGGTTTGGCTCGGTAAAAGATCAACATATGAAATTTCGTTGAGAAAACTGGAAACGATGACCAACATCTTGTTAGGTAGCAACATTTATAAGTGTTAGTGAAGATGTAACTGCAATTCTAAGTTTGACTGAGCGCTCGCTTCGATTTGCCCTCAGTCGGGTTTTACTATTTCCCCTAATCTCATTTGTTGTTGCACCCACTGTTTAAATTGTGTCAATTGGTTTATTACAATCGCACCATAAATAGATTTTATTAATAACAAGTCTGCTAATTTTTTGATGGCTTTATGGCTTGAAAGTACCGTTACCCCTAGTTGCTCGGCAATATCTTTTTGACGCAGATTAACTAATCCGTGTTGGTCTGCGTATTGCAGTAATAATTTAGCTAACCGAATATAGGTGGGTAAACGTTGGATATCATCTAATTTTTCCAAAGTTATATGTAATTTAAGACTCATTGAACGAAGTAAAAACTTACTAAATTCAGGGTTATCTTCAACGCATTGGTCAAACTGGTTTTCAGACATTTGAATAAGTTTGCACTTGCCTAGCGCCATTGCATGATGGGTACGAGGCAAATTATTAAGCAACGTAAACTCACCAAATGTGTCGCCTTTTAATAGTGTGACTGAATGCTGGTAACTGCCATCTATCCCATAGTTTCCTATTTTTACTTGGCCACTGTAAATAACAGATAAACCTAATTTTAATTCACCTCGATTATGAATTGTTGCTTGATCAGCATACTCTTTAATTGATGCATATTTTGAGCATTGGTCTAACAGGTGATCTGTCATTGCCGTATTTGTGCTTTGAAGACTCATTTTTTTAATTCAAATTATATACTAGTATATTTTCCACCCAGTATGCCGCTGATAAGATGACTTTGTAAACAGGAGAAACGTCTTGAACTATCAAATTGTAATCGTCTTTATTTTTATCGTATTTGCACTATTAGAAGCGCGTCATTTTCGCTTTTTTAACAAACAACATGAAGTAAAAGCCGATGTTATGGTGGAATTAGTAGGTACTTTACTATTATTTATTTTTACTACACCTTTTGTATTGTTTTGTGCTGCATGGATAGCAACAATAGCCCTACCAGAATATGCTGATGTCCTCATTGACACCCCTATAATGTTGCAGCTTGCTTTATTAATAGTATTTGATGATATGACACAATATTGGTGGCACCGATTAAGTCATAGCTATAGACCTTTGTACAAATTACACCGAGCCCACCACAATGCTAAATACATGAGTGTTAGAATTGTTTATCGCAACAACTTTTTTTATTACTTATTTATGCCATCGTTATGGCTGTCTGGCTTTCTGATTTATTTAGGATTAGGTTGGGTTTATGCATTTTATCTGGTGTCTAAACTAACCATAATAATGGGCGCTCACTCTGAGTGGAAGTGGGATAAAGCGCTTTATAAAATACCCGTCCTAAGCCAAATAATGTGGGTGTTAGAACGCACTATCTCGACGCCGTCTACACACAGCGGGCATCATGGTTTACGCAAAGACGATCCAGCGACTAACTATAAGGGTAACTTTGGAAATATGTTTTTCTTTTGGGATATTTTGTTTGGTACAGCCAAAATTACTAGACAGTTCCCTGCAAGTTATGGCGTTGAGGGAATGCGAAAAGCAGAGTGGGCAGAACAGTTATTCTGGCCACTTGCCATTTCACCTAAAGCCAAGAAGAAGACAAGTAAACCTGATAAAACAGCAAAATAGGTCATTCAATCAACTTACAGCAAACTTTTAATACCTCATGGGCTTTAAACTCTTTCTAACAGCAATATTTTTAGTCGCAACTTTATTCACTTGATCTTAAGGCAATAATAAATTTGATTTGCTAAATATTTGCACATCACCAATAGGCGGCATTCGTAAACCTGCACTGGTTGGTTTGACCAAGTATTCAACCAAGCCATAGACTGTGCCAAAAACATTGGTTTTTATCAATGCATAACCTAGCTCGGATTACCTTGTACAAATGACGGAGATATTATTCGAACGTGCTCATGGCCCTTAACGCGCCACTAGCATAAATATCTAATAATGAGCTTGCATTGTACTGGTCTTTTTGAGGGTGATTGGTCTGCTTCATGGACATAATTGGCACACCATCAAAGAATGTCATGCGCTATTTTTCGATTAGCTTCAAAGCCTGTTCATCGTCCCAATAGAGCATTATCATTTTTTTGACTAATCAGTCATAGATCACAAAAAAAGGTATACCAACCCGTTTCGTAAAATAGTGGCATTGTCATAAATTCTGCTGGCAAATATTCAGGCTCAACATTATCAATAACGCTCACTACCTGCGCTACTGCGTCAACCAAGTGTTTAATGCTGCTAGTATGCTTTCAAGGGTGGAAACAGCACCTTTAGGTAAACCTGTAGAACCCGGGATATAAAATATGCTAGCAATATGGGTGAGCAACATCATTTGATAAAATTGTATTTGAAGTAGGCTCTTAACAAATATCGCTTTTGTTAACACTTTTGATATAACTCTCGTC
>CAZMDX010000133.1:0-1753 GCA_964564805.1 uncultured Pseudoalteromonas sp.
TTTTTCAGCTATTTCTATAAATATATCTGGGTATATCATGCCCTTCTCAGGATGTTGCCATCGGCTCAACGCTTCAAAGCCCTTTAAATGATCAACATCATGTATAGGTTGTAGATACAAACTTAATTGATTATTTTTTATTGCTGCTGATAATTCATCCTCAATATCATGTTTATAAACCAGTTGTTCATGCATTTTTTCATGATAAAAAACGACTCGCCCACGCCCCTGACTTTTAGCCTCATACATGGAAATATCAGCATTTCGAATTAACTCGTTGCTACCAATGTTTTTATTCTTGATTGGATTCCATAATGAAATACCAATACTAGCACCAATACGATACCTTCTATTTTCAACGAGGTAGACACGCTCCAGACTTTTTAAAATACGATTTGAAATAGAAATGATGGTTTTTTCATCATTAGTATTATGCAATATCACAGCAAATTCATCACCACCAAAACGAAAAACTAAATCCTCTGATCTTGCTGCATATCTAAGCCTTTGAGCGACTTGTTTTAATAACATATCGCCCACCAAATGGCCTCGTGTATCATTTACCTTTTTAAAATGGTCTAAATCGATAAACACTAGCGCTAGACCCTCATCCGTGATTTGACTTTGCTGTTTAGTTGTTTTTTCTAATACATCACTTAATGATTGTTTATTAAGTAATTGAGTCAGGTCATCGTGCGTGGCTTGATACTGTAATGACTCAGTGCGTTGACGGACTAATTTATTTGCCCAATTTACCCTATTAATACTGGTCCATAAATAAACACTAACACTTACACTTAAAAGTAAGATGAACAGTGCAACGGCATAACTGTAATATTGTCGGTAAGTTTCTTCAGTTAGCTTACTAAATTCGATGATCCACAGTTGATTGGCAAAAGGAATGGTTGTCTTTAAATTTAAAAAACTAGGTTCGGGGGGACAAACAAAACCGCATTCTTCACGCCATCTTGAGTCATAGATTTTCTGTTTGTTATTATTATCCAGGTAAATCAGTAATTGATGTTCTTTTGAATTAATCAAATCTCCCCAAAGGCTATCAACTAGTTCATTTAACATGACAATGCCAATGATAAAACCGACAAGTACTTTTGGACTTTTTTTATTAGTGGTGGTGAAAACAGGCTGCAACAATCTTAAACCAGGCTCATCTTGCTTGTTAGTGAAATTCACACTCACAATATTTTCGCTTAATAATGCTTGGTTCATTTTTTCTGCAAGGCTACAATCGCCATTTATCTGTAAACCTAATTTATGTCCAATAATATCTGCTGGCTCTGCAAACAAAACGGGGAAAATATTATTTTTTTTAATCTTTTTACACGTTATATTTTTTGTTGTGAGTGTCTTTCTAATCTGAAAATCAAATACACCGCTAGCACGTACTTTATTCTCAAATGATGAAATATCCTTGGTTGCAATACTGGGTGCCCACTCGATCCCTTGCATACCTGTATTGAGCAAGAAATCATTCGTAATTAATTTAGCAAACTCATCTCTAGTTAACTCATGATTTATATCAAGCACTGCTTTAGTGGCCAAAAAAACTTTATTAATGGCTGAAGCAGCCTGATTTAAACTAGTCACTTTACCTTTAAATTTGGCTTGAAATTGTTGTTGGCTATACTGACTTTCATAATAATCAACTGCGGTAAATGCAATATAAGAAAGCAGACAACCGATCAGTAAAAGTAGAACTATGATTGAATAACGTTGTAAGAATTTATTTATCATT
>CAZMDX010000134.1:0-8557 GCA_964564805.1 uncultured Pseudoalteromonas sp.
GCGGCAGCAACCTTCCCTATTCCAAGCTATTTTAAACATATCATTGGCTTTGAAGGACATTGGGCTGGTGAGTTTCAAGAGCATCATCTAGAGCAAAACTTTGGTTCCTACGTACGGGAAAACCGCCGCGGAAGAACGTCCCATGATAGTTTTCCAGGACTCATCATGCGCACTAAAGCCACCGACCAACTGAAAGGTGAAGCCTATGGCTTCCACTTAGGCTGGAGTGGTAATCATAAAATTATTGCAGAAAAAATGGGCGATGGACGGGCCTATGTGCAAATGGGTGAACTATTATTACCTGGTGAAATTATCTTACAAAAAGGTCAAAACTATCACTCGCCTACCCTTTATGCCAGTTATACCAGTCAAGGCTTATCTGCTCTTTCTCAGCAATACCATCAGTATGTGCGCAAACATTTAATTAGGCCGTCAGTCAAAAACAAACCTCGTCCTGTTCATTACAATACATGGGAAGGTATTTACTTTAATCACGATGTCGATACTTTAAAAGATTTAGCCACCCGTGCTGGCGCATTAGGGGCAGAACGTTTTGTATTAGATGATGGTTGGTTTATCGGCCGTGATGATGACACAGCAGGTTTAGGTGATTGGTACGTTGACAAAAAATATTACCCCCAGGGCTTAACGCCCCTAATAGACCATGTAAAATCCGAGGGCTTAGAGTTTGGCCTTTGGTTTGAACCTGAAATGGTTAACCCGGATAGTCACTTGTTTCGTGCACACCCAGACTGGGTCTTAGGCACACTACCGAACCCTCAAGTAGGATTTCGTAACCAATTAGTCTTAGATTTAAGCCGCCAAGCAGTATTCGATTACCTGTTTGAACGTATTGACAGTTTGTTGACTGAATACGACATTTCATACATTAAATGGGATATGAACCGAGATCTCAATCACCCAGGTGACGCAAATGGCAAACCTGCAGTTCATAATCAAACCCGTGCCTTTTATCAATTACTCGCTAAATTAAAATCAGCCCACCCAAGTGTGGAAATTGAAAGCTGTGCATCTGGCGGCGGCCGCGCAGATTATGGCGTGTTGGCGCACACCGATCGCATTTGGACATCTGACTCAAACGATGCATTAGAAAGATTAAAAATCCAAAAAGGTTTTTCGTACTTTTTCCCCGCTGAATTAATGGGCTCCCATGTTGGACCAAGAGACTGTCATATTACCCATAGAAATATCAATATGGCGATGCGAGCATCGGTCACGTTGTTTGGGCATATGGGCATGGAAATGGACTTGCGAGAATTAACAGACGAAGAAACTGTTGAGTTAAAAGCGATGGTTGAGCTGTATAAAAAACACAGACAACTGGTACATTCTGGTGATTTATTTCGACTCGAATTGCCAGAATATATGCATGGACTAGGCATTGTTGCAAAAAACAAATCTGAAGCGCTTTTTTCATACAGTTTGATTGCGTCCAGCTCAGCTTCGTTACCTGACCAGTTCCACTTTGCTGGACTAGAAAAACAAGCGGTATATCAGTTGGATATTATTTGGCCAATAAAATCAGGTGATCGCTGGCCGAAAGCGTCAATATTTAATTTTAAAACACACCTACCGGATGTGGATGGCAAACAATTTTCTGGTGAAGTGTTGATGCAACTGGGTATGCAATTACCCCTATTAACACCACAAAGCAGCTTGATCTTCCATTTATCTAAAGTCAGCTAGCGCACATTTTGTGATCATGAAAGTGCGCGTCATTTTGCGGGCTCTTTTACTTTATCTCATCAACCTATAAACTAGGCCATTAACTTATAAAATCATACACAGGAACTCTCTTCAACATTAACCTTTAAAAGTGATAACTAAATCTATCTTTGTAGATGGGTCGTAAAAAATTAAATAGCAGGAGGCTATTATCGTGAATAAAATACTTAAACTCGGCTCTTTATTTGCCATCAGTACATTATATTTTGGTGTGTTCAGTGCTGTTTCGGCCATAACCGTCAGTGATAAAGCCAACAAGATTGCTCAAGAAAACATTATTATTGATTCTCATATAGACGTACCTTACCGCATTGAAAAAAAGTGGGTCGATGTGACTAAAGCCACAAAAGATGGTGACTTTGATTATCCTCGCGCCAAACAAGGTGGATTAAATGCGCCATTTATGTCGATCTACATTCCTGCCAGTCTCGACAACTCGGCCAACTCAACCAAATTAGCAGACAAGCTGATTGATTATGTCGAAGCGATAGTCGGTCGCGCACCCGACAAATTTGCGATTGCCAGCAGCACCGACGATGTCGAACAACAATTTTCCAAGGGTTTAATTTCATTACCACTGGGTATGGAAAACGGATCGCCCATTCAAGGTGATTTAGCTAACCTACATCATTTTTACGAACGGGGCATTCGCTACATAACACTGGCTCATTCTCAGGCTAATCACATTTCTGACTCATCCTATGATCTGCGCCGCAAATGGAAAGGCCTCAGTCCATTCGGTAAAGAATTAGTACAAGAGATGAACAAAGTAGGCGTATTAATTGATATTTCACATGTATCTGATGCCGCTTTTTATCAAACTATTGAGTTAACACAAACACCTGTTATTGCCTCTCACTCCTCGTTGCGTGCTTTTACACCTGGTTTTGAGCGCAATATGGACGATGCGATGATCAAAGCACTAGGTAAAAATGGTGGTGTTATTCAAATTAACTTTGGCTCAACTTTTGTCACTAAACGCGCCAATGCTTGGAGTAAAAAACGTAGTACTGGTCAGAAAATTGTAGAAGAAAAATTTGGTAAAGACAGTGATGAATACAAACACTTTCGTGATCAATTCGCTGAAAAAAATCCATTACCTTATGCCACCTTAGACAGCGTCTTAGATCATATTGACCATGTAGTAAAACTAATTGGTATTGATCATGTAGGCATTGGCTCTGATTATGACGGTGTAGGTGACTCATTACCTACGGATTTAAAAGACGTATCAACCTACCCTAACTTGATCCAAGGTTTGTTAAATCGCGGGTATAGTGATGCGCATATAATTCAAATCCTTAGCGGTAACTTTATGCGGGTATGGAAAATAAACGAAGAATACGCTGCAAAAAACTAATCAGCCACTTTACTCCACATTTTAATGGTATGCCTGAATAAAACCATGTAACTCAAAGTCGTCGATAATTATCAAGTAGCATTTGCCAATTAGGTAAGTGCTGCTTTTGCTTGAGTTTATATACAAAGCGGCTGCGTTAGTCGACAGATGTGATTTTGTAGTATTCGTTTTGAAAAGGTTATTTTATCTTTATTAGCCTGATAACCTAAAAAGTCGAATCCATTTGTGATTCTACTGATAGTCGTTTTGTCAGGGTGTGGTGTTAACTGCAGTTTTTCAAAGTGTTAATTAATCGTTTTAATGGCTTTTTTAAATTTTCACCTAGACGTTGATAATACAATCACGTCATCCATGTACCGCCTGTAAAAAACAGGCTTTCCTTCCATGGCATTATCCAGCTCATATAGATAGAAACCCGATATCAAGAAGCTTAATGAGCAATCTGATGAAATGCCTTGTTTGGAATTAATAAACAATCCGCCATATTCAACACTGCGCTTTGCATACTGTGGAAGTAGATTCATGACCCGTTTGTCCTTTACATACACGGCTAGTTTATCTAATAAAATCTCGTGGTTAATTGACTCATGATAGGATTTCACATCAGCACGAAACACAAAGGTATGGCTTGATACTTGGTTTTGTGTTTCGGTGACCGTGTGTTTGCTGCCACCATTCCCTTTCAGATGGGTACCCAGCTTAGATGACGGTAAATGCCTTGATAACACGAGGGATAACAGTTTTGGCACTAGACTATCGATTGATGTCCATACATGAATGACTTCACCTGTTGATTTGGTTACCTTTTGCAGCGGTTGAAAGTGAAGGTATCGGACGTTAATTCAACCATTAGTTTGGCTTTGACTTCGTTCCAATGAAAACGTACATCACACACATCACTATTCACAGGAAAATATTTACGCTGTTGGCATAACCATTTATAGGCTTCGTCAACTAAGTCTGAATTTACTAATTGGTTCATCATGAATATTGACGTTACACCATCAGTATTGGTTTAAGAAGTCTTTATTTGGTTAATGTGACTATATTTCGATGAAGGATATGATAATTTCACAGCAATGTTAAGGCGGTATCAAATGACGGCTTTAGAGCCACACCTCATATCCCAGTTGTCGACATCGTATGACCGGTTATCGCGGTCAACAGATAGTTCAAGTGTGATCCAGTAAATATTCATCTTTTATCATGAACGGCTACCGAATAAATCTGGTAAGCGTTGCGGTGTGAAAATCTCAATCCAATAGCCGTCTGGGTCTTTAATAAAGGCAATGCCTTTCATGCCGCCATCGTTCGGTTTCTTCTTAAATTCAACACCCAAAGATTCAAATCGTTTACAGGCGTCGTCAATATCAGGAACCGCAAAACCAATATGACCGAAACCTTTAGGCTGTTCGTTGCCACTATGATAAGACAAACTATCATCGGTTTCATCGCCCCAATTGTGGGTGAGTTCTAACATAGCAGGGCGACTAAATGTTTGCACAATGCGCTGATTATCATTGCTAGACCAATCACTGAGACGCTCTGGCGTTATACATGCCAGAAAATATAGTGTGAACTTCATTTCATCGAAATCTAATCGTTTTACAAGTGTCATTCCTAATACTGAGGTGTAAAACGTTAGTGCGCGCTCAGGGTCTTTGATTCTTAACATGGTTTGGTTAAACACAAACTCATGGGTTGCTGGATCGTGTTCCTCTGTCAACCCTTGGGCTTGTTCAAAATGACGGCTCATATTGTTTCCCGTGTTCTATTTTATAAAGACTTTGTATACACATGTTATCTTACATTTTGAACGTATTGAAAGGGTTTATGACATAATGATGAAGTGAATTTTTTTTGACTGTTGATTTTAGAAAACTTATAAATATCTACTGCAGACATTTTATTTTGCTAAAAACATATACTCCTAAATTTGGATAGATAATTAAGGGGAATGACTGTTAATCGGTCAATGCAACGCAATACTTTGGATAAAGTGGAGGCGTTACCATGAAACAAATAATACGAATTTACTACAATGCTCAACAACGGGCGATAATTTTGGATCAATATCAGTAAGGTGATTCTGTGCATGATACGGCAAAATATTCGATAGAATCTACGCAAGTAATCCAAAACGTCGGGGGCAAAGTAAAATTAGATCATCTTTTGTACTATGTATACTTCCTGCCCATCGGTAGAGGTAAATGTAAGCACTTTTTTATTAGTGATGTCAGTTGCCTTTTAAATTTATCCTCATCATATCTGACTTAAATGCTGTCTAATATTTTTAACGAATCTTTTCAACGCGACAGCTCATCAAGTGGGAAGGTAGCTTGGCTGCTCAGTATTATGTATATTTCACGTTATGCTGACTCGGATTAATTATTAGAATTGTTATATTGCGCTTTTAATAAAACTTGTTATCATCAGAAAAATAGTCGGGGAGCCTTTAAGGCTGAGATTGCATGCTGCGAGACCCGTTGAACCTGATTCAGTTAGCACTGACGTAGGGAACTATTAGTCTTGTTTGTATGATTTACTGATCAGCGTCGTAAAATCTTCAGCTCGATATAGTTCTTGCGTGTCAGCGTTAGGAGCTTTATGTCAAATATTACAGCCACTCCCATAAAAACATCGCTTGTTACCCAAACCCAGCCTCCCGAGACATGTTTTTCTGTAACAGGTAAAGCTTGTGTTTCATCTACGCCTATCGTGTTAACAATTGCAGGGTCAGATAGCAGTGGTGGTGCAGGTATTCAGGCTGATATTAAAGCGATATCTGCAACAGGGGGCTATGCTTGTTCAGTGATAACTGCCATTACCGCGCAAAATACACTCGGCGTGTCAGCTATATTTCCTATTCCCCTTGAATATGTCGAAAAGCAGTTAGATGCCGTTTTTACTGATTTAAACGTTGTTGCTGTCAAAGTTGGCATGTTGGCCGAGTCTGGCACTATCAATCTAGTTGCCGCTAAAATAAAACAGTATCAACCTGCATTTTTAGTCGTCGATCCTGTCATGATCGCAACAAGTGGCGACTTGTTGTTAGAAGTATCCGCGATCAGCACCCTCAAAACTGAATTACTACCACTTGCCGATATTATTACACCAAACTTATCCGAAGGTGCCGCCTTGATAGGCAATGATGTGCCAGATAACGCAGCAGATATGCTTAAAATGATCACAGGTCTTCGACAGTTGGGTGCAGCAACCGTATTACTTAAAGGGGGACACCTAGAACAGAATGAAAACAGTAATGATCTGCTTATATTTCCCGAACAGGTTCACCACTTAACTGCTAAACGTATTCACACTCGCAACACCCACGGTACAGGTTGCACGCTGTCTTCGGCTATCGCTTCTTATTTGGCGCAAGGGCATAGTTTGTTACGGGCCGTGCAGCTTGGTAAACAGTATATCTCTGAGGCTATTGCTCATGCCGACGAATTAGCAATAGGCAAAGGTCATGGGCCGGTTAATCATTTCTTCAGTGGCCATGCTGATGTCCGTTGATACACAGCGATTATCAGGCCAAAAAAATGGCGTCAGTATAGACATAGTTGACGGTTACTTGCGTTATCACGACAACGCTGAAGTGACCCTAGCGCGGCTCAACGTTCATATACCTGCCAAGGCTTGGACCTGTATTTTGGGACGCAGCGGTTGTGGTAAAAGTTCTTTATTACGCTATTTGGCTAATTTGCTAGAGGAGAGCGTTGACTGGGCGGGTGAAGTCAACATCCACCCTCCATGTGAGAGCAAAGAGCAGATTACTTATATGGCTCAACAAGATTTGTTGATGCCTTGGCTATCGGCGTTAGATAACGTTATGTTGAGTACTAAATTTGGTGCAGCACATTCATCAGCAAAAAAAAACCATTTGATGTGTGATAAAGCGCATTTTTTATTACAAAAAGTAGGGCTTAAGGACAAGGCAAATTGCATGCCACAGCAATTATCGGGTGGTATGCGGCAACGTGTCGCGTTAGCAAGAACGCTAATGCAAGACAAGCCCATTATATTAATGGATGAGCCTTTTTCTGCGTTAGACGCTGTCACGCGGTATCGTCTTCAAAATCTTGCTTATCAATTACTGCAAGACAAAACGGTAGTGTTGATTACCCACGATCCGCAAGAAGCCATTCGCTTAGCCCACCAACTCTATATTATGCAAGGCAGACCTGCTTTTGCTGAATCCTTAATGGTTCCAAAATCTGTGACGCCACGGAATTTTGATACAGAGTTTGCCGAACTTCAACAAACCATAATGGAACGTTTGGAACAAGACTATGAGTGAGTTAAGCCAAGTAGAGCCTATCCCAGTTAATCCATCGTCACGTGTGGTGAAAAGCAAACAACTGCTATACACGTCACTATTACGCATGTGCATAAGCGCGGCGGTGATTATTGGCTTATGGCAAGCTGTAGTGATTATTTTTGAGATGCCCTCATTCATTTTACCTAGCCCCTTTGCTGTATTTGAAAGGCTGATTGAAAGACACCAAGTTTTACTCAAGCACAGCTGGGTTACTGCTCAAGAAATTATATTGGGTTTACTACTGGGTTTAAGTATGGGGCTGTTATTCGCGTTGCAGATGTTGTTATTTAAACCCGTTAAACGCTGGCTGTTACCTCTTTTGATTGCCAGCCAGGCCATCCCTGTCTTCGCTATCGCGCCAGTATTAATGTTGTGGTTGGGGTACGGTATCGCATCCAAAATTGTGATGACTGCCTTGATCATCTTTTTTCCTATTACCACCTGTTGTTACGACGGCTTACGTAATACACCCTTAGGTTATCTAGAGTTGGCAAAAACAATGGGGGCAACAAAATGGCAGATGTTGCGGCATATTCAATTCCCAGCAGCGTTACCCACTCTTGCTTCGGGGATCCGTGTAGCGGTCGTTATTGCCCCCATTGGCGCAGTAACTGGGGAATGGGTTGGTTCCAGCGAAGGTTTGGGTTACCTGATGTTACAGGCAAACGCACGCATGTTAATAGACGAAATGTTTGCTGCCCTGTTTATCTTATCGGTTTTGTCTATCACGCTTTATTTTGTGGCAGATAAGTTACTGAAAAAACTGATCCCTTGGGAAACTTAAAAAAATCATCATCAACAATGTGTGTACAGCTATTTATGCATATCGATATAAATAGTAGTAAAAATATTAAAGGAAATTTAATGAAAAAGAACATTATCGTGACTGCATTAGTGCTAACTACAAGCCTATTGTCATCGACGACGCGGGCCGATACTAAAACACTGACCCTTATGTTGGATTGGTTTGTTAATCCAAATCATGGCCCTGTCATTATTGCTAAAGAACGTGGCTATTTTAAGGCTCAAGGTCTTAATATTGACATTCAAGAACCCGCAGATCCAAGCATGCCTCCAAAACTGGTTGCTGCTAATAAAGTAGATTTAGCGATATCTTATCAACCTAG
>CAZMDX010000135.1:0-3983 GCA_964564805.1 uncultured Pseudoalteromonas sp.
CGACCGTTGTAAAAATTTATTGTTTTAAAACAGTGGATAACACAACAAATCAGATTAACGATACAAAATACCAGCAATTATTTTACATTACTAAACTAAAGGTTAACAAAATGAAAACAACTTACACAATATTGGCTATTTTAGCTTCAGTATTATTTACCCAGACTGCAACAGCAAAACTTGGTGTTAATCGCGCTACGCTTCAATTTGAAAATACAATTGGAATAAATATTGAAAGCGAAATCGTAAACAACATTAATTTGATGTTAGCAAATGTTCAATCTCCCACCACTCAAGCAGATTTAGTTAAACAGTTTGATATCGAAACGCTTGAGTCACAGGCTAACCAACTTGTCCAAAACGTAGGTAAAAAATTACCGGAGTTTAAATTTAAAGTTATTATCGCAGAGTAGATTGTTTTAAGGGTTTATCTGCCTGTTAGTACCTATTAGTAAGTTATCGCTGTGCGAAGGCTGCCGTAAAAAGCCCTTAGAGCCTAGTACAGCAAAACTTACGCAACCGTTACTCTCACTTACCCATTAATCAGCACTTGTATCTAACGGTGCAAAACCTTTCACTAATTCATCTAGCGCTTTCATTTGTTGTAAATACGGTTCTAATTTATCTAAAGCCAAGGCGCATGGTCCATCACACTTAGCTTGATTAGGGTTAGGATGAGCTTCAATAAACAATCCAGCTAAACCCAACGCCATACCACTTCTTGCCAGCTGCGCTGCTTGAGCACGTCGACCATCAGCTGAATCAGTTCGCCCGCCAGGTTTTTGCAAAGCATGAGTCGCATCGAAAATGACGGGGGCATAAGCTTTCATCTCGTCCATTGCCAACATATCTACCACTAAATTATTGTATCCATAACAAGAGCCTCGCTCGCACAGTATAATTTTGTTATTACCCGCCTCACCAAACTTGGTAATAATATGTCGCATTTCGTGTGCAGCTAAAAATTGGGGCTTTTTCACATTAATAATAGCGTTTGTTTTAGCCATAGCTACCACCAGATCAGTTTGGCGGGCTAAAAATGCAGGTAATTGTATGACATCCACTACTTCTGCTACGGGTGCTGCTTGATGAGTTTCGTGAACATCTGTTATTAAGGGCACACCGAAAGTGTGTTTAATTTCTTGAAATATTTTTAGTCCTTCTTCCATTCCTGGACCACGATAAGAATTAACAGAAGAACGGTTTGCCTTATCAAAAGAGGCTTTAAATACAAAAGGAATACCTAGTTTATGTGTCACTTCTTTGTAGTGCTCGGCGATACGCATCGCCATATCACGGGACTCCAACACATTCATACCACCAAAAAGTACGAAAGGTTTATTATTAGCCACTTCAAGGTTGTCGATGGTGAGAGTTTGTAAATTTTGCATAGTGAGGTCTTAATATTTAATAATTTATCTTATTAACTAGCATATCAAGCTGAGCGAATTCTGGGTATCTGAAAAGTAACATGTACAGTTAATTTTGTTGCATCCTCTAGCCAATCGATGATGAACATTTAACTAATTATTTATTCAACTTATATTTCGGGTACTTATATTTAGGGAAAAGTAGCGATTAGATCAAATAACCCGTAAAATAATTCCTTCGATTTTTGTGACTCGATTAGACATAAAATCTGCTGAGCTACAGCACAAAATTATTTCCAGAGGTAAGTACATTCCGCTATGACAAAAAAGCTATTTATAAAAACCTGGGGCTGCCAAATGAACGAGTATGACTCGGATAAAATGGCCGACCTATTGAATTCGACACATGGTTATCAAGCCACTGACACAGCTGAAGATGCGGATATCATACTGCTTAATACCTGTTCAATTCGCGAGAAAGCGCAAGAAAAAGTATTTCATCAGTTAGGTCGCTGGAAAAACCTTAAAAAAGACAAACCCGATCTCATTATCGGTGTCGGTGGCTGTGTAGCATCACAAGAAGGTAATACTATCCGTAAACGTGCACCGTTTGTTGATCTTGTTTTCGGTCCACAAACGTTGCATCGCTTGCCAGAAATGATCAATCAGATCAAAGGTGGTAGCAAATCAGTTATTGATATCAGTTTTCCAGAAATTGAAAAGTTTGACCGCCTACCAGAACCTAAAGCAGATGGCCCAAGTGCGTTTGTATCAATTATGGAAGGCTGTTCAAAATACTGTACCTTTTGCGTTGTACCCTACACGCGTGGTGAAGAAGTCAGTCGCCCAGTAGATGATGTATTATTAGAAATTGCACAACTAGCAGAACAAGGTGTGCGTGAAGTTAATATGTTAGGTCAAAACGTAAACGCATTTAGAGGACCAAATTTTGACGGCAGTATTTGCACTTTTGCAGAATTATTAGAATTAGTTGCTTCTATTAATGGTATTGACCGAATTCGATATACTACTTCACACCCTGTGGAGTTTACTGACGATATAATTGATGCCTACGCACAAATTCCTGAATTAGTTGACCACTTGCATCTACCGGTTCAGTCGGGTGCTGATCGTATTTTAAACTTGATGAAACGCGGACATACTGCGATTGAGTATAAGTCTAAGATCAGAAGGCTTAAAAAAATTCGTCCTAATTTAAGTATGTCATCCGACTTTATCATTGGTTTTCCTGGCGAGACTAACGCTGATTTTGAAGCCACAATGGACTTAATTCAAGCTATGGACTTTGATTTGAGCTTTAGTTTTATCTATAGCGCACGTCCTGGAACACCTGCAGCAGACTTACCTGACGATGTGACTGAAGAAACAAAAAAGCAACGTTTAAGTTTGTTGCAACAACGTATCACCCAGCAGGCTTTGCGTATTGCCCGCAACATGGTGGACAGCGAGCAACGTGTTTTGGTGGAAGGTCCAAGTAAGAAAAATCCAATGGAGTTATCTGGACGTACAGAAAACAATCGTGTGGTGAACTTTGAAGGTACACCCAAAATGATTGGCCACTTTGTTGATGTTAAAATAACAGATGTGTTTGCTAATTCATTAAGAGGTCATGTGATTAGAACCGAAGATCAGATGGACTTGCGAAACGAATTAGCACCCCATACTATTTTAGCTAAAAACCCAAATAAAGTTGACGACTTAGGTGTCGGTCAAGTTGCCGTCGTTTAGAAATAACCCTAGCAACCTAAAAGTAAAGAGACTAACCATTTGAGTAACCTTGTAAGCAGTGAAATTGTATTAGAGCCTTCAGACAACAAACGTTTATCCAGTTTGTGTGGACCACTAGATGACAATATCAAACAAATTGAACGTCGCTTGGGTGTAGAAATTACTTATCGTAATAATGAATTTAAAGTGATGGGGCAATCACAACAATCTAGCGGTGCAGCACAACTTCTCAAATTGCTGTACATGGAAACTCAGCCCATCCGCGGCGAAATCCCAGATATCGAACCAAACAAGGTACATTTAGCTATCCAAGAAGCAAAATGTTTGGAACGGGCCGAAGCGGGTCAATACGGTAAAGAAGTACACATTAAAACAAAACGAGGAGTGATAAAGCCTCGTAACCCTAATCAATCACAGTATGTGACTAACATCATTAATCACGATATTAGTTTTGGTGTGGGCCCTGCCGGCACAGGTAAAACTTATCTAGCTGTTGCTTGTGCGGTAGAAGCATTAGAGCGTCAAGAAGTTCGACGTATATTATTGACCCGCCCTGCTGTAGAGGCCGGTGAAAAATTAGGTTTCTTACCGGGCGACCTATCACAAAAAGTTGACCCTTATCTTCGCCCCTTATACGATGCACTGTTTGAAATGTTAGGTTTTGAAAAAGTAGAAAAGTTAATCGAACGTAGTGTAATTGAAGTAGCACCTTTGGCCTACATGCGTGGTCGTACTTTAAACGATGCCTTTATTATTTTAGATGAAAGCCAAAATACCACCGCCGAGCAAATGAAAATGTTTTTAACCCGTATCGGGTTTAACTCAAAAGCGGTTATTACGGGTGATATAACACAAGTCGATTTA
>CAZMDX010000136.1:0-1850 GCA_964564805.1 uncultured Pseudoalteromonas sp.
GCTGATATTGCTCGAAGTGAAGGTGAGTCTATTTCAGCATTGCAAATAAAAATGACTTGTTTAGAGGTGTTTGCCCTAGGTGGTAAAAGTGATTCAGATGATGGCAGTGAGTCGGGATATTATGGCTGTCTTTATAAAGACAGCCATTAACGAGATACCCATCGTAATTCATTCAAAAATGCTAAGACATTTGTCCATATTTACGATGGGTGTCTTTGTAATTGTAATTCTTTTGTAATTCTTGAATAGGTGAACCCAAGTATGAAAATCTTGCTAAGTTGGACTGGGGTCGACTAGTATTGCCTATTACTATACTAAACCCGCAACAGACATTATGTTTTTAACAGGAATGGTGTGCAAATGAATGATGACACTCTAAAAAGCAGCAAGCCGATAAAGGGAGCTCACTTAGGCCTGATGCTTCTGATATTTCTCAATATCCTTAACATGGTTGATAGAAACTTAATTGCCAGTTTTGGAACTGAAATCAGTCATGATTTAGACCTTACCGACACTCAGTTTGGTTTGCTCACCGGTCCATTATTCGTGTTTTTCTACGCCATTATGGGTTTGTTTGTTGGTCGCATGGCCGATATGGTGCATAGACCCAAGTTGATAGCAGTAGGTGTGCTGGTTTGGAGCGTTCTTACTGCTGTATCGGGAGCAGCGCGTAGTTTTCTACACATAGGCCTGGCGCGCATGTTTGTTGCCGTGGGCGAGTCATGTCTTTCTCCTGCTTCTATGTCCATGCTTTCGGACATGTTTCCACCCGCCAAGCGCGGTATGGCATCAGGCCTCTACTATCTAGGCGTGCCACTTGGCGCTGGCGCTAGTTATATTATAGCCGCTGAACTTGGCCCAGTTTTGGGGTGGCGCAATTGTTTCTATATTTTAGGAGGAGTGGGACTGCTTTTGGTGCCAGCGATTTTACTTTTACGAGATCCGCAACGAGGGCGGTTTGATAGTCCCGAACAAAAAGACACAGTTACCACGACTGGTGTGATTGATTCTGTGCGACAAGTTCTGTCGGTCGCTAAAAAATCTCCAGCTCTGAGTTGGGCGATGATAAGCGCTGTCTTTATGCACCTACCGATTGGCGCTGGGCAATTTGTGCAAATGTGGTTGGTGCGTGAACGTGGTTTTGACGCAGGTGGTATGGCCCTTTTCGGTTTGTTGTTTATTGTGTTCGGAATCATTGGTATTTTAATTGGTGGCCTTGCAAGCGATTGGTATATAAAACATTTCAAAGGAGGCCGATTACGGTTCCTTGCTCTTTTCATGCTTGTTATTTCCCCCTTTCTTGTCAGCTATAGATTTGTGTCGCCGGATTCGCCTTTGTTTTATGTTGGCATGTGTGCAGGGTTCTTAAGTTTTACAGCCTTTTATGGGCCGGTTTTTTCAACAGTTCAAGATCTCTCTCCAACTAAGCTAAGGGGAGTGACCACAGCAATTTTGTTATTAATGTGCAACCTAGTAGGTTTGGGTTTGGGCGCTTTGGCAACAGGGGTGTTGAGCGATCTATACTCCAGTCAAGGAGCGCAGGAACCATTAACATTTGCATTACTTAGTATTGATATTGTTGGGATCTTAACCATCGTTTCGCTTTTTATTGGCTCGGTTCATTGGCAGAGTCAATTCGGACGCACCATCATAAACAAAAGCAATATTTAAAACTGGTTTGCATAGCAGCGGAGGTGCTTGTTTTGAATTATGAAATACGTGAAGACGTTTGAGTAATAGACTTAAAACATCCGACTTTTGACCTGCGGGGTCAGGTTCGTTGAAAAAAATGTAAAGTCATTTGATTTTTTGATGCGTTAAACGATTTGGATTTTCTGAACGAAATATTA
>CAZMDX010000137.1:0-1857 GCA_964564805.1 uncultured Pseudoalteromonas sp.
CTTTTTTAGCCGCTGGCCTTGATAGAGACGGTGCACTTAAATTAGAAAACCAAGGTTTTACTAAATTAGCCAAAACCGACGCAGCCAGAGCCCAGGTGGGTCTATTCTTAGCGGATCAATTGGTTAAAGGCAAAGGTAAAAAACAGGCCAAGGCAGCTAAAAAAGTTATCAAACAAACAGCCGTATTAGGTGCAGGTATAATGGGTGGCGGTATCGCTTATCAGTCTGCGGTTAAGGGCACACCTGTCATAATGAAAGACATAAACCAAGCAGCGTTAGACTTAGGTTTAACAGAAGCAGCCACCATTTTAGGTAAGGGCATGCAGCGCGGGAAAGTCAATGCAGCTTTAATGGCATCAACCCTAAATAGTATTGTGCCTACATTAGAATACTCAACAATTAAAGACGTCGACTTAGTCATTGAAGCGGTAGTCGAAAATCCTAAAGTGAAAGGCATTGTCTTAGCGGAAACAGAACAGCATGTATCTGACGACGCGATTATTTGTTCCAACACGTCGACTATTTCTATCAACCATTTGGCCAAAAGCTTGAAAAAGCCAGAACGCTTCTGTGGTATGCACTTTTTTAACCCCGTGCACAAGATGCCACTAGTAGAAATTATCCGTGGTGAAAAAACCTCTGAAGACACTATTTCAGCTGTAGTTGCAGCTACCTTAAAAATGGGTAAAACCCCCATTGTAGTTAACGATTGTCCCGGCTTTTTAGTTAACCGTGTATTGTTCCCTTACTTCGCAGGCTTCAGCAGATTGATTATGGACGGTGCAGATTTTGTTGCTGTTGATAAAGTCATGGAGAAAATCTTTGGTTGGCCTATGGGCCCTGCTTACCTGCTTGATGTGGTAGGCATGGACACGTCTGACCATGCCTCTAGCGTAATGGCTGATGGTATTCCAGAACGTATGCAGAAAATCGATAACGACCCTGTCACCTTGTTGTATAACGCAAATCGATTAGGTCAGAAAAATGGCAAAGGTTTCTATAACTTCAGCTTAGACAAACGTGGCCGCCCAGCTAAAGTAGCTGCGCCAGAAGCTTACGAATTATTCGCTCCCCATTGCGCCGCTAAACGTGACTTCGATAAAAACGAAATCATTGCAAGAGTGATGATCCCTATGGCTAATGAAGCCATTCGTTGTCTAGAAGAAGGCATCGTTGCCAGTGCAGCTGAAGCTGATATGGCTCTGCTTTACGGCTTAGGTTTTCCTCCCTTCAAAGGAGGAATATTCCGCTATATCGAGACAATGGGCTTAGCCAATTTTGTAGCATTAGCCGATAAATATGCTGACTTAGGTCCGGTTTATCAGATTTCTGATGGTGTGCGCGAAATGGCTGCATCAAACAAATCATATTTTGCGTAGTCTTTGTTACATTAATTCAGGAGAAGATCATGAAAGAAGTCGTAGTAGTTGATTGTATACGCACCCCTATGGGTCGCTCTAAAGGCGGTATTTTTCGCAACGTGCGCGCAGAAACCTTATCTGCACATTTAATGTCAAAGTTAGTTGAACGCAATCCAAACCTTGATCCTAATGATATAGAAGACATCATCTGGGGCTGTGTTCAGCAAACCAAAGAGCAAGGATTCAATATTGCTCGTAACTCACAATTATTAACTAATATCCCTCGCTCAACGGGTGCGGTGACAGTCAACCGCTTATGTGGTTCGTCTATGCAAGCTCTACATGACGCCACCAGCGGTATTATGTCTGGTCGCGGTGACGTGTATATGATTGGTGGTGTTGAACATATGGGCCATGTGCCTATGGATTTCAACTTAGACTTTCATCCCGGCATTGCTAAGCACACCGCCAAAGCATCAGGCAGTATGGGCATGAC